>JACRER010000068.1 GCA_016234365.1 Elusimicrobiota bacterium
GACGGCCACGGGCGTGCTGTACCCGGCCATGAGCGGCGCGGACAACACCAAGGTGGCCAAGGCCGGCGACACCATGACCGGGCAGCTTACGCTGGCGGGCTCCACGCTTACCGTTGCCGGCAACGCCTTCAGCGTGGGCGGGTCCACGCTGGCGGTGGAGGGCGGCAATGTGGGCGTAGGGATAGCCGCCCCGGATACGCGGCTGGAATTGGCCGGCGCCCTGGCCGTAAATTCCGGCGGTGTGAAATATTACCGCTCCCTCGCGCATTACACCGGCGGCGGTACCTTTACCGGAACGCTCAAGATCGCCATGCCGAAATTCTGGTCCGGCACCATGATGCGTATTCGCATAGACGGTTATGACTACGATCCCGCGACTGGCCACTGGGAAGTGCTGGTGTCCGGTTATAACTACGCGCCTTCCGGACCGTGGTACAACTATAGCGCGGAGATACGCGGCAAGGCGCCTTTCAGCCAGGTGCGGCTTGCCAGCGATGGCGCGAAGAACGTGCTGCTGCTTGGGAATCTCTCCACCGACTGGCGTTATCCCAAAGTGGCGGTTTCCGAACTGGTCGCGGGCAACGCCGAGCGCGACGGCTGGGGAAGCGGCTGGGGCATCTCGGTAATTTCTTCCGAGGCCGGCATAGTGGACGTTGTCACGCCTGCGCCGCTATTGCGGACGGTGGGAAGTTTCCTGGTGTCCGGCTCCACCAACGCGGCGCTGTCGGGCACGGTGGACCGCGGCATGGTGGTGACCGCCGGCGGGCGGGTGGGGATAGCGGCCGCCTCCCCGGCGGCGGCGCTGGACGCTGCGGCGGACGGGGCGGCCGTAAGCGACTTCGTCCAGATTTGGCGCAAGTCTGACGGCGTAATAGTGGGTTCCATGAGCGCCACCGGCGTGCTGATGGCGGCGAAATTAATAGGCGACGGCTCGGGCATAACCGGGCTGCCCGGCGGCGACAACCTGGGCAACCACACGGCCACGCAGGCGCTGGGGATGGCGGGTTTTGCCATATCCGGCGTTTCCACCATCACCATGCAGAACGGCAGCATAGCCATAGTGCAGCCGGGCGGCACGGGGAGCAACAGCCTCTACGGCATCTCCATGGGTTATGGCGCCGCCGACAACTACCGTAATGGCATAGGCATAGGGCGGGATGCTAGCAATAATTACAGTACGGGCGTGGGCGTGGGGTACGCCGCCTACGGCAACCACGATTACGGGGTAGGCATAGGGTATAACGCTCACAATAATTATAACAGCGGCGTCGGCATCGGTTTCAACTCCTCCGATAACTACGATTACGGCGTCGGCATTGGCTGGTGGACTTACGTCAATTACAACTACGGTATCGGCGTGGGGTGGGGTGCTGCCAGCAACCTTAACTCCGGAGTGGGGATAGGGTACGGCGCCGCCAATAACAACGATTCCGGTGTCGGCATTGGCGCCAATGCTCGCCAGAATCATCATTCCGGCGTCGGCATCGGAGATGGCGCTTATCAGAACGACACTTCAGGCGTTGGGGTCGGGAACAATGCCCGCAATAATTATAGTTCAGGCGTCGGCGTGGGCACTGGTGCGAACGGCAACTACAGTTCCGGTGTCGGAATCGGCTCCGGTGCCGTTGGTAATTCAGGTTATGGGGTGGGGATAGGGGCGAGCGCGCTGAG
This sequence comes from Elusimicrobiota bacterium, assembly GCA_016234365.1. GTDB lineage: Bacteria > Elusimicrobiota > Elusimicrobia > Elusimicrobiales > UBA9959 > UBA9959. Next base: position 1,672 of record JACRER010000068.1, read on the forward strand.
CAATAGCGCCTACGGCGTGGGAATAGGCGCTTATGCCCAAAGTAACGACACCTACGGCGTGGGAATAGGCGCCTATTCCCAGAATAATTACGCTTACGGCACCGGCGTGGGGGCGTACACGTCTTCTAAGTCGTCGTCGGTGGCGCTGGGGTATTACGCCAGGGCCAATAGCGTGGACTCCGTGGCGCTGGGCGCCGGCGCCGCCACCAATGCCCAGCGTTCCGTCTGCATAGGCGCCTACTGCGTCAACAACGCCGTGGATACCGCCAAGATACGGGAAGGTTATACGCTCAAGGTGGACTCCATAAGCGTCAGCGCGGCGCTGCCGCAGCTTACCGTCAGCACCAACGTCTATATTGTGGGCTACTCGTCTGCCGCCAGGTACTACGGCGACGGGTCGGGGCTTACCGGGATAAGCGGGGGGAGCGCGGGGCCGTCCATAGACGTATCCACCATAAACGCGAGCGCCGCCACGCCCTACGGCGGCGTGAACATAACCACCAACGTCTTTATTACCGGCGGCGCGCGCCTGGCCCGGGCCGTGGTGCAGGCCGCGGATTCCGGCATTACGCTCACCGCGGCCGACTTCGGCAAGATCATAACCATCAACAGCGCTTCCGCGCAGACGGTGTCCCTGCCTTCCGTAAGCGCGGCGGACATAGGGGCTACCGTCAGAGTGGTCAAGCTCGGCGCCGGCCAAGTCACCATACAGGCCGCAGCGTCAACCTATATAGCCGATTCCACCTCCGGGGGGACCGTATATAACAGCGAGGTAAGCCCGCAATACGGCGCCATTACTTTGTGCCTTGTGACGGCCACGCAATGGATGATACTCGGGGGAGACGGCGTATGGACCACTACGTAGGACCGCCGGGGAGGCGCCCGCGATGAGGCCGCCGGGCAGGGTCTTCCTGCTTTCCGCGGTACTGCTGGCCGCAACCGCCGGGTTTTCCAGCGGGGCGGATGTGACGGCGTATCCGCTGAGCGCGAAAAAGCGGACGCTGGATCCCGGCGCCGATACGGTTGCGGCCGGCTATTACACGTCTACCACGCTGGCGGTCGTGGACGCGGACCTGGCCGCGGGGAATATCAAGAGCGGGGTGAATATTTTCGGCAAAGTTGGCACGGTGGAAACCGCCCCGCCCGCGCCTGTTGTAGGCGGTACCTGGCTGCTGGTGCCGGGCGATTCCGTGCTGGGCACCCGGGATTTTTATGTGCAGAAATACGAGGCCAAGAATGTAAGTTCCGTGCCCACCTCCGAACCTTCCGGCACGCCCTGGGCGTCGGTCACGCAGATAGAGGCGAAAATGCGGTGTGAAGCGCTGGGGCCGGGCTACCATCTGGTTACAATGAAAGAGGCCCTGACGATATCCCGCAATATCGAGAACAATGCCTGGAACTGGGATGGCGGCAGCGTGGGCAGCGGCGGCCTGTGGCGGGGCCACTCGGATGGTACGCCGGACAATTCTCTGGCGGCCGACGTAACCGGTGACCCGGACGACGACCCTTACGTGGGAACCGGGAACACAACCCCATCCATTGAAAAAAGGGTGCATCAGTTGTCTTCAGGGCAATACCTCTGGGACTGGTCCGGCAATGTCTGGGAGTGGGTGGATATGACCTGCACGGCGGGGACAGGGGCCGGGTACTGGTACAACGCGGCCTGGATAGAGTGGACCGATGCGAACCTGTCCGATTATGAGAAACCAAGGGCCGGTCCGGCGGGGGCTTATACAAGCGCCCAGAATGCCGGACGCTATTATGGTTGTACCGCAACCGGAAATGCGGTGTTCCGGGGCGGCAATTGGCTCAACGGTGCGGACGCGGGAGTATTCGCCTTCGTCGCGGACAAGGCCCCGTCGTACTCGGGCCCGCGCGGGTTCCGCTGCGCCAGGTAAAACACACTCAAGGCCTAAGTGGACGGCATGCCGGGCTGCACCCGGGCGGAGCTACGCGGCCAGGCCGGCAAGCCAGCGTCCGGCCTGGGCTACAATTGCGCCGCCGGCCCTGCGGTCGTTGCGCAGGTTGTGCACAAGCTGCACGGCCTGCCTCCCCGGGTGGCGTTCATTGAAGTAGGCCAGATTGCGGCTCAGGGACTCTTCGGAAAGTTTTACCTCTATAAAATGCGTCAATTCGCCGCCCGCGGCCAGCGCAAAATCCACTTCGCGGCCGTCCTTGGTGCGTATATAGTGCAGCGCCGTGTCCGCGCCGCCTGAGTCCTGCAGGTATTGCGCGTGTTTCAGGAGCGATACCGCCACGGTGTTCTCCAGGCGCAGGCCTTCGTCCCCGTCCACGTAGCCGCTGTCGTAAAAATATGCCTTCGGCTCTTTCAGCAGGGAGCGCGCGATGTTCTTGTGGAACGGGCGCACCAGGAAGATTATGTGCAGGCTTTCGAGGATCTCCACGTACTTGCGTATGGTGTTGGGCGCGGTTTGCAGATCTCCGGCCAGCGCGGTAAGCGAAAGGGGGGAGCCTACGCGTCTGCGCAGCATTTCAAGCAGCAGGCGTATGGCGCGTATTTCGGTTATGCGGCTGAAGTCCAGGATGTCTTCCCGCACCAGGTCCGTGTAATACTGGCGCCTCCAGCGCGAGGCTTCCTGGTCGGAGCCGGAAAGGAACGGTTCCGGGAAGCCGCCCAGGCGGTTAAGGGCCGAGAGGGCCTCGTACGGCGGCAGGGCGCCCGCCAGTTCCTTTACCGAGAGGGGGTTAAGGCGGTGCAGGTGGTAGCGGCCGGCCAGGGAGTCCCCGGTCTGGCGGAAAGTGTCCAGCCTGGCGCTGCCGGTAACAAGGATGGCCTGCCCATGCGGGCGGGTGTCAAAAGTGCCCTTAAGGAAAGTTTTCCAACCCCGCATTTTGTGTATTTCATCGAGGATAATAAGGCCGGTGTTGAGCGGCCAGGCGCGGGCGCGGATCACTTCCATGTCGGAGACGTCGTCGTTGTTGAGGTAAACAGGGGATTTGAAGGCGGTTTGCAGGCTCTTGGCGAAGTAAGTTTTTCCTACCTGCCGCGGGCCAGTTACAAAGACCATTTTTTTCTTCAGGTCTTTAATTGTCTGAGAGTGTATGTAGCGATCCATATGTATATTATGCTGATTTTTGCCAATTAGTCAAGACTTTTATGCAATAATGGGTGTGAAAGTCTTAAATGTGGTATATTGCGTGTGCCCCGTAGTGAACGGCGTTGGACTGCCGGCGCGTAAACTCCGGTTCTATCATCGCAATTCTCTAACAATATCGGGCTAAAAATCACGGATCTTGACCGCCCGGATCTCCACTCCGAATATGGCGCTTTTCCCCGTTCCCTTCGTCACACCGTAGGCTTGCGCCGCAGAAAGATTGAGCGCCATTAGCGGAAGGAAATTCATGAACTCGTCCGTATCGGCCCTCAACGTTCCCCGTCTCGAGTACAGTTCTTTGCCTTCGGCGAACAGCGCTTCCCTCATCTTGCGCAGCTTCCTGGCTGTTTCTGAAACGTTCGGGCGCGGTAATTCCAGCATGGCTCCGGCCAGGGGGCACCTATATGTTCCGGGTGACAGTTCCTTTATCAATTTGGCTTTTGACAGGTCCTTCATGGCACTGGCTGCTGCGGAGGCGCCTATGCCGATCTTTTTACCAAGCTGCGAGGCGGTCCATTTCCCGGTATCGTTGGACAGGGTGAGCCAGCACAGGTAATGTTCTTTGTTCTTGGCCAGGACTTCCAGTTGTTCCGGCGAGATGTAAAACTTCTCCCCGGAAAGTGATTTCTGTATCACCCTATGGAGCGGCGAGGAAATGGACAACTGGGGGAGATCTTTAAGCAGGGGTTCCAGGAGCTGCGTGAAGATTTCCTCGCCGAATCTCACCCTGATCCAGGCCAGGGTAAGCTTGATGGCCGAGTGCGTCCCGTAAAGCAGCCGCAGCGTGTGCAGGAACACCGGGATGGTTTTGTGGGACGGGAGCATTTTCCCCTGCTCGATGAGGAGATACATGCGGTAGGAGAACCTGAAGACGGCTTTGCCGCCGTTGTTGTAGTAGAAACGGTAGGCTGAGGGGAAGCCCGCTTCCCGTCGGAATAGTTTTAATGTTTCGGAAAATATCGTGGCCATAAACACCCCCTGCGCAGTATAACTCTCATTAAATCAAAATCAGCGCCGTCGGGATAGCGAGGAAACAACTTCGTTAAAACCCGGGTTTAGCCGCTGTAGCCTTCTCCTGAATCAAAAGGGCAACGCAAGTGGTCCTTTCGCCTCATGTGCCGCATGGCGCCGCTTGCTACCATACCAGGAGTTGGCCGAATAGAGGGAAGGAACGACAGGGAGTTCCTGCCTGCTGAAACAGGGGAGCAACGGACTTTTGCCCGGATCCATGCGGCTTATGAATGACAGGAGAGTTGTCCACACCGCCATTTTTGAGCGGGCCGCCGCCATTGTATTGTTTTTCGCGGCCTTCCAGGCGCTTCCCGGCCGCCTCTGCGCCCAGACCGAGCTGGGCGCGGCGGACGACCTGACGGTGGTGGGCGCCGATGGAACCCCGTCGGACCCGGACGTGGAAGTGAGGGGTTTTTCCGTATTCGGCGCCACCCAGGCCGCCTATGCCGGCGCCGCGGCCGGGCCGGGCAATGTGGTGATAAACGGCGTGCTGGCTGTTTCTTCCGGAGCCTATTTCGTCGGAAATTCCACCTTCACCGGCGCCAACAGAATATTTATAAACGACGGCTCAGCCGGCCAGGTATTGAGTAAAAATTCGGACGGCGCCCTGCAATGGACCAGCAGCAGCGCCCTGGGCGACAACCTGGGCAGCCATATTGCAACCACCACGCTGAATATGGCGACGTTCAATATCATAAACGTTTCATCTATTAATTTCCTCGCCAATGTTCTCATGACATCCGCTACAGCGGCTCAGTTGGGCGGGTTCTATGTAAGCAGCAATGTCTATATAGTGGGCGTGACGTCGGCCGCCAAATACTACGGCGACGGCTCGGCGCTGACCGGCATCGGTGGGGCTGGGTCCGGCTTCAATGCCGATCTGCTCGATAGTCTCGATTCGCTGGATTTTGTCAGGAAGACCGGCTCAATTTCAGAGTCGATAACCGGCCCAAAAACTTTTGTGAGCAGCATAACGGTAACTAAGGTCCTTGCCCCCCAGGGGTTTACCGTTTCTGAGGGCTCTGCCGGGTACGGCATTTATCCTGGGTATGTCAACATACGGGGGGATGGCGCTGCCGGCCTGTATAGCTTTATCGACTTCGATGGCGTGACCGCCAGAATGTCCGTGAACAACGTCGGCAATGCTGGCGTGCAGATAAAGACCAGTGCCGGGATCGGATTGACCGTCAACTCTTTAGGGAATGTTGGTGTCGGGGCAAATAACCCGATGGCCAATCTCCATGTTTCTTCTACCACGGCTTCCGCTACTCAGGACATGGTTAAGGTTACTACGGGGGGTGTCTCCGCGGATGTGTTTGTTATAAAAGGTAACGGCGATGTCGGCATCGGAACTATGAATCCAAAGGCAAGGTTGCATCTCGTTTCCAATTCCACTGCGGACTCCGGAGTCTTTATCGCCAGTCATGCCATAGGCGGTTACGGCCTTTTTGTTTCAACAAACGGCAGCGTCGGCATCGGACTGGAGGCGCCTGGTGAGAGATTGGAAGTGGATGGACATGTAAAATTGACCAATGTGAAGGGTAATGCCAGTGCTATTAGCATTCAGCCTGCTTATGATAATGGTTCGTGGCGCTTTGATTCTGTAGATCGTTCCCTGACGGAAAGTATCGCTGGTGCGCCATTCACAGCAAAGTTCGGCACCAATGAATCTGGTGCGGACCTCGCGTTAGTGACGGGAACGAAAATTGAAGCAATGCGTATTGGAGCGGCTGGCAACGTCGGGATCTCGTCAACCAGCCCGAGTCAGCGATTAACGGTAAGTGGCGGCCCCAACACTCAAATCCTGCTGGATGCCAATGGTACTGGCGGTGGATACCACCTGTGGAGTTTTGGTGTGCCGGTTGGATCTATTAACGCTCCTGTCGGACAATTTAACATCAATGTTTTTAACGGTAGAGATTTTACGCTTAATACTGCCGCGGCAGAGCGCTTGCGTATTACAGAGGCGGGTGGTGATGTCGGCATTTCCACAAATGCTCCCGCGGCTAGGCTTGATGTAAAAGCTGGTGGAACGCTTCCAGATAATATGGCGCAGATCTGGCGCAAGTCGGACGGCGTAATAGTGGGCTCCATGAGCGCCACCGGCGTGTTGATGGCCGCGAGATTTGTGGGCGATGGTTCCGGCCTCACCAACCTGGCCGGTGGCGGCGACAATCTTGGCAGCCACGTGGCCACCACCACACTGAATATGGCGACGTTCAACATAATAAACATCGGTTCCATAACCGCCAACGCGGCTATTACCATCTACTCCAGTATGACGGTGGCGGGGAATCTTTCTGTAAGCACCGTTGCCGCCTCCGGCAATATTACCGCCGCGCGCTACCAGATAAACGGCAGCACGGTGCTGGCGGTATTGCCGGGAACCGGAAGTTTGGGGATAGGTATAGATGCCGGGAAGTTGAGTGCCGGGAATTACAACTTTTTTGCGGGACAATACGCCGGCCAGGCCAACGGCGCCGGGTACGACAATTCTTTTCTGGGCTATCAGGCCGGCAAATCCAATGATACCGGATGGGATAACACCTTTGTGGGCTATCAGGCTGGTTATTCCAATTCTACGGCCAGATATAACACCTTTGTGGGCGCCTCGGCCGGCTACAACACCGGCACCGGGAGATTCAACTCCTTCTTTGGACAGAGTGCTGGAGGCAGCAACAGTTCAGGAGAAGATAATACCTTTATGGGCCACTGGGCTGGCCTGTCCAGCACTTCGGGGGGAAATAACACTTTTGTGGGCTCTTATGCGGGCCTCTATGACCAGACCGGTTCGGCTAATGCGGTACTGGGCTACCAGGCCGGCAATGGCGTATCGGGTAACAGCTACTTTTCCAGCTCAACGCTTATCGGTTATGCGGCGGGCGCCGGGCTGACCACCGGCAATAATAATATTTTCGTAGGATGGCAGTCCGGGTTAAGTGTTACAAGCGGCGCCGGTAACATCGTCATCGGTTACGCCAAAGACGCCCCGACACCAACCAGCAATAATTACCTGAATATAGGCGGACTTATTGTCGGGGACATGTCCCTTAGCTCCGTAACGATCGTCGGCAACGCGTTCAGCGTGGGCGGCGCCACCTTGACGGTGAAGGGCGGGTACGTTGGGATCGGGACCACTACGCCCAATTTCCCGCTGGACATAGCTTCAGTGAGCGCGGCCAACAGGAAGCTGGGCATGGGCGGAGTGCAGATGCTTTACTACCCGGACCAAGCCAATTTTCAGGAAACCCTCGTTATCGGCAATGGGGGGGGGAGTTTATCTCACTCCAGCGGTTCACAGGGTTACTATAACACTTTCGCCGGAATACGCGCCGGGAATTCAAATTCCAGTGGCCAGGGTAATTCTTTCTTCGGTGCCGCTGCCGGGCAGGCGACCAATACTGGAGCCTTTAATGCTTTCCTTGGAACGGATGCTGGATACTCCAATATCAGCGGCGGCATGAACACAGCTATCGGAACAGATGCGGGCTTCAATAATCAAACGGGGGCACAGAATGTTGTCATTGGGATGGACGCCGGTTTCGGCGTCAGTGGCAACTCGTATTCTAACAATATTTTTATAGGTTTCCAGGCCGCGAACAGCGTTACGACCGGCGGAAACAATATAGTCATCGGTTACGACCAGGATATCTCGGCGCCTACAGCCGCCAATGAACTCAATATCGGCGGGGTATTGTACGGGAACCTGTCCGCAAAAACCATCGGCATCTCCACCAATACGCCGCAGGCGGCATTGGACGTTGTTTCCACCGGCACGCTGCTAACCCAGTATGCCCAGATCTGGCGCGCTTCCAACGGCACTGTCGTAGCCTCCATGACCGCCACCGGCGTGCTGTATCCCGCTGTCCCCGCTACCGATAACACCAAAGTGGCCAAGGCCGGCGACACCATGACCGGTCAGTTGACGATCAGCGGCTCCTCGCTGACCGTAGGCGGGAATATCTCAGCCAGTACTATAGCCGCCTTCGGCAGTATCACCGCCGCGCGCTACCAGATAAACGGCAGCACCGTGCTGGCGATATTGGGGGGGATTGAAAGCCTGGGGGTTGGCCCAAACTCCGGGCGGATCAATCAAGGCGACTATAATGTTTTCGCAGGGCAGAGCGCGGGGAACTCCAATGTCGGGGGAGGGTACAATTCATTTTTAGGCGCGTATGTTGGCAGCAATGCCAACGCGAGCTATAATTCATTTTTCGGCGCTTATGCCGGCTTCTCCGCCACTGGGGGGTATAACACTTTTCTGGGTGCTGATGCGGGCCGCCTCAACACCACGGGGTGGAACAACTCCTTTGTAGGTTATGGTGCCGGAAAAAACAACACTACTGGACGGCAGAACTCCTTTCTGGGCTATAATGCGGGGTGGAAGAACAGCACTGGCTGGAACAATTCTGGCTTCGGGGCGTATTCAACTCTCAACAACCAGGCGGGGTGGGCAAATGCCGTATTCGGCTATGAAGCAGGTTACGGAGTAGACACTTACTCGTTCTCCAGTTCCACGCTAATGGGCTACCGGGCCGGTTACGGGCTTAGCACCGGTTCGGACAATATCCTGCTCGGCTTTCAGGCCGGTGACGCGCTTATCACAGGCGCCAGGAATATTATTATCGGTTACGACCAGGATGCATCTGCCGGAGCAGCTTCGAACGAGTTGAACATCGGCGGCGTGCTTTACGGCGACCTTTCCGCCAAAACCATCGGCATCAGCACCCGCGCGCCGCAGGCGGCGCTGGATATAGTTTCCACCGGCACTTTGGTAAGCCAATATGCCCAGGTGTGGCGCGATTCCACCGGTCTTGTAGTGGCCTCTATGACGGCTAACGGCAAACTGACCACGCTGCAAATCTTGCCCGGAGACAATCTGGGCAACCACACGGCCACGCAGAACCTGGACATGGCCTCAAAAGGGATCATAGGTATTTCCAGCATCAGCGCAAGCGGCATCTGCGTAAGCAGTTATGGAGTTATACAAACCGCCGGCCCCGGTCTTAACAATATAACAGGGAACCCCAGAGGCGCCGGGGCGGTGGACCTTCAGACTTACAGGACAGCCGCGACACAAGTGGCTTCCGGGGATTATTCCAGGATCGTCGGCGGACAGGAGAATACCGCAAGCGGCGCAGGTTCCGCCGTTATCAGCGGGGAAGGAAATGTCGCGGCCGGGTACGGCGCCGTCGCCGGCGGCATGGGCTACGATTTTGCGGGAGGGGACAATTCGATAGTTCTTGCCGCCTATAGCACCGCAACCGCCTACGGCTCTTTTATCGGCGGCGGGGAAGAACATTTTGCGACCGCTGATTATGCGGCGATTATCGGGGGATTTAGGAACAGAGCCAGCAAATACGCTGCGGTGGTTTCCGGAGGCGCAGAGAACATTGCGGATGGTCTGGAGTCGGGGGTTTTCGGAGGCCGGGAAAATTCCGCTACCGGAGATTATTCTACGGTTCCCGGCGGTTACGGCAATACCGCCGCGGGTCAATATTCTTTCGCGGCCGGCTATTTTTCCTCCTCTACCGCTAACGGCGCCTTTACCTGGAACGACGGGGACAATCTCGCGGTTAACTCTGCGCTGAACCGTACCTGGTTTAAAAGCCGCGGCGGGTTCCTTGTAACCGGGTCCACCAATCCGGTAATGACCGGGGCGCTGGACCGCGGAATGCTTGTAACCGGCTCCGGGCTTGTGGGTATTTCCACAGGTGTCCCATACGCGGCACTTGACGTGGTTTCTACCGGCACCCTGGTGAGCCAGTACGCCCAGGTGTGGCGTGATTCCACCGGCCTTGTTGTGGCCTCCATGACGGCCAACGGCAAGCTGACCACGCTGCAGACCCTGCCCGGAGACAACCTGGGTAACCACACGGCCACGGAGGTTTTAAAAATGGGCGCCTATGGCGTAAATACCTCCAGCCATATCACGGCGGCCGCCTACCAGATAAACGGCAGCACAGTGGCGGTGATTTTGCCCGGCTGGGACAGTATTGCTTACGGCGTATACGCCGGAACCAGCAATATAACCGGCGGGGATAATAATACTTTCATCGGCAATTATGCGGCGACATCCAATACGACCGGCAATAAGAACACGGTGAACGGCGCTTATGCCCTTTATGCCAATACGACCGGAAATCAAAATACCGCGAACGGCGCTTATGCCCTCCGCGGCAACACTACTGGCGGTTATAATACCGCGAACGGCGCCTATGCCCTCTACAGTAACACTACCGGAGGTGATAACACCGCGGACGGGCAAGCCGCCCTCTACAGCAACACTACCGGCGGTAACAATACCGCGAATGGCGAAAGCGCCCTTTACACCAACACGACCGGCAGTAAGAATGTCGCTGTAGGCTACATGGCCCTCCGCTTCAATGTTAGAGGTTCGGCGAATGCCGTTATGGGTTATCAAGCGGGTCAGGGGCCAAGCTCCAATTCTTTTTCCAGCGCAACACTTATGGGTTACCAGGCAGGATACGGCCTCACCACCGGCAGCGATAATATTTTCCTGGGTTGGAAGGCTGGCTATAATGTCACCACAGGCACCGGAAATCTCGTTATCGGTTACAACCAGCTCGCGCCTGCGGCCAACAGTAATAATTTCCTGAATATCGGCGGCGTGCTGTACGGAGACCTCTCTGCCAAAACCATCGGCATTTCCACCCGCGCGCCGCAGGCGGCTTTGGATATAGTGTCCACCGGAACCACCGTCAATGACTACGCGCAGATCTGGCGAAACTCGGCGGGCACGATAGTTTCTTCCATGACGGCCACCGGCGTGCTGTATCCGCTGAGCAGCGGCGGCGACAACCTGGGCAACCACACGGCCACGGAGGTTTTGAAAATGGGCGCCTATGGCGTAAATACCTCCAGCCATATCACGGCGGCCGCCTACCAGATAAACGGCAGCACGGTTTTAGCAATACTGCCGGGGACCGGCAGTTTTGGTGTGGGCAGCAACACCGGTATGGTTAGCCTGGGGGATTATAATGTTTTTGTGGGCGAGAGCGCTGGAATGGCAAACATCTGGGGGGAGCAGAACACCTATGTGGGTTCCTATGCGGGCTATGCAAGCGAGGACGGGTACGAAAACACTTTTATAGGCACTTTTGCCGGTACTGACAATACTACCGGCGGCGAAAATGCTTTTGTCGGAGGACGTGCAGGACTTCGCAATACAACCGGCTGGGATAACTCTTTTCTGGGCGCCGAAGCCGGCAGTTTCAATACTACAGGGGGGGCGAATTCATTTTTTGGGGCCTACGCCGGGCAGAAGAACACGACCGGGCATAAAAACTCTATAGTGGGGCTTTCAGCCGGTAACTTCAATCAAACCGGCTCCGCTAATGCGATATTCGGAGCCCAAGCCGGTTATGGAGTTTTAGAAAACTCCTTCTCCAGCTCAACTATTATGGGTTACCAGGCGGGTTACGGCCTGACCACCGGCAGCGAGAATGTATTCGTCGGATTTCAGTCCGGCTTTTCCAACACCACCGGCAACCAGAACTTGTTTTTGGGTAATTCCGCCGGTTATTCCAACACCACAGGGACGGATAACTCATTTGAGGGGTACAATGCCGGCTACGCTAACACCACAGGGTATCGGAACTCCTTTATAGGATCTTATGCGGGCCACGACAACACCACGGGGGCTAGTAATGTGTTCGTGGGTTACGAGGCGGGCTACTCCAACACTGATGGGTCTGATAACTCCTTTTTCGGTCTTGACGCCGGCGTCTCCAATACCACGGGGTATGACAACACCTTTTTGGGATATTATGCCGGCGTTTCCAACGACACCGGTATAAATAACACCTTTGTAGGCGCTACTGCGGGCGGCTCCAACATCACAGGGCACGAAAATTCTTTTTTGGGGGCATATGCAGGCAACGAAACCACCACAGGATCCAATAATTCATTTCTGGGATATCAAGCGGGCTACTACAACACTACTGGCAACAGCAACTCGATATTTGGCTATACCGCGTCGTATAGCAACAACAAAACAGGTTCGGCTAATGCCATATTCGGCAGCGAGGCCGGTTATGGCGTCTGGCCCAACGCATACTCAAGTTCAACACTTATGGGCTATCGCGCCGGGTACGGCCTGACCACCGGCAGCGACAATATTTTCCTTGGTTTCAAGGCCGGCTACAGCGTAACCACCGGCACGGGCAATATAATAATCGGCTACAACAAGACCGCCCCGGCGGCCGGCACAAACAACTATCTCAATATCGGCGGCCTCGTAGTCGGAGATCTGGGCCAGAGTTCAGTAACTATAAACGGAAATCTGTCCGCCGCGCGCTACCAGATCAACGGCAGCACCGTGCTGGCGGTGCTGCCGGGAAGCGGGAGTTTGGGGATAGGCGTTGGCGCGGGCATTGTGAATAGCGCCGGATACAATATCTTTGTAGGGCTTAATGCGGGCCGCGACAACAGCACGGGGGCGTCAAACGCCTTTGTGGGCTCTTCTGCTGGCAAATTTAACACCACTGGGGGCAGTAATTCCTTTTTTGGCGAGTCTGCTGGTCTCTCCAACACCACAGGGAATAACAACACATTTTTAGGCTATGCTGCTGGTTCCAGTAATGTAACAGGGATAAATAACTCATTTGTGGGTACCTCCGCGGGCTTAGGCACCACTGGGAGTAATAACTCATTCATGGGCTATCATGCGGGTTATGACAACATTACGGGGAGCAACAACTCCATTTTCGGTTCATATGCGTTAGGGGACGGTAATAAAACAGGCTCAGCTAATGCCATCTTCGGCAATGAAGCTGGTTATGGCGTATGGCCCAATTCTTTCTCCAGTTCAACGCTGATGGGCTACCAGGCCGGTTACGGCCTTACCACCGGCAGCGACAATATTTTCCTGGGTTTTAAGGCTGGCTACAATGTCACCAGCGGCACGGGGAACATTATTATAGGGTACAACCAGAATCCGCCCGCGGCTGCAACCAGTAATTTCCTGAACATCGGTAATATTATTCACGGGGCGCTTAACGCCTCCTCCGTTACTATAAACGGGACCTTCTTCGTGCCGAAGGCCGGCACCACCGCCAGCGCGGCTAATGCCTACATAGACGCCGCTACCGGGCAGCTTATGCGCTCCACGTCCTCGCGCAGGTATAAGAAGGATATCTTGGGCCTGGACGATGACTTTTTTAAGATACTCAAGGTGCGGGCGAAGTCGTTCAACGAAATAAATACCGGCAGGCATGAAGTCGGTTTTATAGCCGAAGAATTCGATGCGGCCGGGCTGAAGGACCTTGTGGTCTACGACGCGGCCGGCCGGCCGGACGCTATAAAGTACGACAGGGTTCCGCTTTATCTGCTGGAAGTTATAAAAGCCCAGCAGGCGCGGATAGAGGCCGAGCGCGCTAAAAGCGCCGAACTGGCGGCGCGGGTGGATCGGTTGGAACGCAAAATCGGCCTTATCATCTGGGATAAACCTGGGGCCGGCAAAAAGAAATAGGGCGCGCAGCGTGAAGAGGCGCATCATGAACCTGCATATGCCGCATATCCGGCCGATAGTCCGCGGGAAGGCGGGGTGGGACATCGGATTTGGAGTCAGACCGCTGAAGTAAAACGTGGGCCCGTGGTGAGCGGCGTGTGGACTATCGGCGCGCATAGAGTTGCCTGGCTGTTCCTGAGAACATCGGGCAACCGCGCTGGGCCCATTGCTTCAGGCGCCGCGGGCGCTAATTGCGCTATAGTAGTGGTTCCCCGGTGGGCCGGGGCGGTGGCGGAGTTATTATGAGGGCGCGTGGCCGATAAATTTTATCTATACATCCAGGGCCGGGTGGCGGGGCCGTACCTGCCGGAAGAGATAAATTCTCTTTTCGGCTGCCTGTCCGCGGACGTGCTGGCCAGCAGCGAGGCGGAATACGCCGGAGGGCGTCCGCCCTGGCGCAGCATTGCGGCCATTGCGCCGCTGGCCGGCTGCCTCAGGCGCCCGGCACCCGCGGGGCGCGGACCCGCCGCCGCGCGAAAGGCGCCGCTCTGCGTCCTTTCCACCGACGACGATTCCGGCATACGGGCCCTCCTGTGGAGCCTTCTGAACGACGCCGGGCACAACGTGGACTTCGCCAAGGACGGGGAAGAGGTCTTCCGGCGGCTGGCCGAGAAACGCTACGACCTGGTGATCCTGGACGTGAATATGCCCAAGCTCAACGGGTATAAAGTGTCCGAAATGCTGCATGACAAGCTTCCGAACCCGCCCAAGGTGATAATTTTCACGGGCCGGGAGATAGAAAAAGAGCGGCTGCAGTTCGTCTGTTCGGGGGCGGACGCCATCCTGAACAAGGGGACCGGCAACGGCAAACTGCTGGAAACCATAGAGGGGCTTTTTGCGGAGCGGGCTGCGACTCCCGCGGACACGGAGCCGGTCTATGCTCCGGAACCGCAGCCGCCGGGTATAGAAGAACTGCATCCGGAAGGATTGGCGCCGGGAGGGCCGGCGGACGTTCCCGTTCCCGCTCCGGCTCTTGCTCCCTTCGCCGACGCCGGACGCGCGGAAATACCCGCGCCCGCGGCAGGCGCGTTGGAGGCCGCCTTGGGCCGCGCCTCGGACGCCGTGAAGGCCGCCGTGGAGGCCCGGGGGGAGGAGGCGCGTGCCGCGCTGGCCCGGCTGTCGGTGGAAAGCGGCGCCGTCAAAACGGACCTTATGGATATACGCCGGCTGCTGGGGCACCTGGAGCTGGCCTACACGCAATTGGAGGGACAGTTCGAAAAACAGGCCGCCAGGGCCGCTGAAGCTAACAAATCGGCCGCGGAAAGACTGGCGGCCGAATGGCGGTCCCTGAAAACCTTCACGGCGCTGGCGACGCTCCTCCTGCTCGTGACCGTGCTGGCGGCCATTCTGCTGGCGGGCGGATAACGCTTATGACCATTTTGATAGTGGAGGACGACCCCGGCTTCAGGTGCATGATGCGGGAATTCCTGCTCTGCGGCGGCTTTAACGTGGAAAGCGCGGAGACCGGCGCCGAGGCCGTGAAAGCGGCCCTGGCGACAAGACCGGACCTGGTGCTTATGGACTATGAACTGGGCGACATGAGCGGCTACGACGCCGCGTGCTCGCTGCGCTACATGGCGGCTACAAGGGACATCCCGCTAGTGCTGCTTTCCTCGCTGGGGACGGACCCCCTTATAATTTCCGCGTTCGGAAGATTGCCGTCCTGCCGCGGAATAATATGCAAGACAACGCCGCTTGACGCGGTCCTGGCGCAAGTGCGCTCGGCGCTGGGGCTTGAAACGCAATAGCGGGGGGCGGAACAATATGGACCCGAAGAAGAAAAAACTGCTGGTGGCCGACGATAATCAGAATTTCAGCCAGCTCATGTGCTGCCTGTTCGAGGAGCATTTCGAAGTGTTCGCGGCCGCGGACGGTGAGGAGGCGCTGCGGCTTATCGCCGAGCGGCGGCCCGACGTCATACTTACCGATGTGATGATGCCGGGGCTGTCCGGCATAGAACTGGTGCGCGCCCTGAACGCGGGGGACGGTCCGCGCATCCCGGTCCTTGTGCTTACCGGCAGCCATTTTAACCAGGAGATAGAGCAGTTGTTTTCCCAGGAGGGGCGCGTGGCCGGTTTTCAAAGCAAGACTACACCGCTGCAGGAGATCTTCGCGAAAGTGCTGGAGATCCTCGGGCAGCCGGAGGCCGGGTAGTTATGAGGACGGCCGTCAACGTTTTTATCATCGCCCCGAAAAAACTCTTCTGGGAGGTGCTGGCGCGGGCTTTTGAGGAGAACGGTCTGCCCGTAACCATGTTCTGTTCGCCGGAAGCGGTCCCCTGGCCCGCCCTGGGGGCCGGGGTAGCCTTCCTGGACGCGGACTGCCTTGGCGCGGCCAGGATCTGCGCAATAGCGGAACTGACGTCCTGCGCGCGTGGGGCCCCGGTGCTGGTGGCCTGCGACGGGGAAAGGACTGGCAACGCCGGCATAGCGGCCATGCTGCTGGCCGGGGCCGATGACGTGGTGTTTTATAACACTGATAAAGCGGTGCTGCTGGCCAAGGCCAGGGCGCATCTGCGGCGGCTGCCGGCCGGAGCGCCGGCGGCCCAGCTTCGCTCCAGGGACGGAGAGATCCGGCTATGCCGCGCCAGCAGAGGGGTAAAACTGCGCCGCCGCGGCCGCGTGGTGGAACTGGATACCCTGACACCCAGGGAGTTCGACCTCCTGGTGCTGCTGCTGGAGAAGCAGGAGCAGGCGCTGAGCCGTTTCGACCTGCTGGAAACCATCTGGGGGGACAAGGCCGGACGCATGAATTCCGAAACGGTGGACAGGCATATGGAGTCGCTGCGCAGAAAACTGGGCAGCTGGGGTAAAAAAATAAAGACCCTGTACGGCGTCGGCTATGTTCTCAAGAACGGGGCCGGAACTAGGGGCTAGGTATCAGGCATATGGGTAAAGATTCGATATTTTCGGGACTCGGACAGGGGAAGCCTGGCAGGGACACCGCGTCCCCGGCGGGCGGCGCCGCGCCGGAAGGGGCGGCGCTGGGAAAGAAAGTTTCGGAACTCAGGGAAAAAGTGGTTCTGCTGGAGGCCTCGGTGGCGGCTTTGAAGACGGTTCCTCCCGGCATGGACCAGAATGAACTGGCGGACATGCTTTCCGGGTTCCAGAAGCGCATTTTGAAGCAGGGCGCGGAGCAGGCGGAACTAAAGCGGGAATTGGCGGAGCTGAAGCGTGAGCAGACGGGGTGGCGCGGCGCGGCGGAGCGGGTGGACGAGTTATGCCGGCGGGTGGATGCGTTCTTCTCGGACCTGCGCGCCGGCTCGGAGGCGGCCTGCGGCCTGGCGGCCGGCCAGGCGCAGGAGACGCGGGAGAGGCTGGAGTCTTTCGCTGGAGAGATCTGCGGTTTGCGCGGCGAGCTGGAGTTGTTGCTCAAGAAACACCGGACGGCGCTGTCGGACCTGGCCCTGGTCCGCGCCTCACAGGCGGAACTTTCCTCGCAATACCGTGAGCTGGCCGCGGGAGCGGCCTCGGGCGAGAGGAAAACGGAGCGGCTGCTGGCCGGCTGGGAAAGGAAGCTGGCCGGACTATTGGAAGCGCAGAAGATCTCCCGGAGCGAGGCGGAGAAGGGCGCGAGGACCGCCTCGGCGGCGGCGGCCGGGCAGCTCGCGGACGTTTCGCAGCGCGTGGATCTCCTGGACCGCGAGTGCCGGGTGGTCCTGAAAGGCAGATTGTCAATTCTTGAATCCCGGTGCGGCAGGGTGGAAACTTTGGCGGACCGCCTGGCTGACGCCGCCCGGCCTCCCGGAGGCGGGCGGGAGAACTGGAAGGAGCGGGCATGAAGGTGCTGGTGGTGGATGACGATGAGATCTTCCGGGCGCTGCTCCGGGAGATAATCTCGGAGGCGGGGTATGAGGTATCCGCGCACGCCAACGGCCAGTTGGCCTGGGAGTATTTGTCCGTGGAGGGCGCGGATATGGCCGTGCTGGACGTCAATATGCCGGAACTGGACGGGCTCTCCCTGTTAAGGAAGATCCGGACCTCGGAGCGGCTGCGCGGTATGCCGGTGCTGTTGCTGACCATCAAGGCTTTCGTGGAGGACCAGGTGGCCGGCTACGAAACCGGCGCGGACGACTACCTGACCAAGCCGTTCTCCGCGGAGGTGCTGGCGGCGCGCCTTAAAACTCTGGAACGCCGGATACTCGGGCGCGGTACGGCGCCGTGAGCGGCCGGAGGCGGTTCGTAAAACCGGCTGGTCATGATGTAAAATAATATCCTGCTTCATGTGGGACGGGGTTTCCGGAGGAATGCTTATAATGAATATTCTCCTTTTACTTTTACCGGCGCTTGCGGCGTGGGCGCCTTTGCGGGCGGGGGAGGCGGCCGAGCCCCCCAGGGTGGTTTACGGCGCTGATGACAGACGCGATCTTTACCAGGTCGCCGACCCGCGGCTTTTAAAGCTCGCCGGCTCCACGGCGGCGCTTTTTGAGCGCTCCCGCGTGCAGTCGGGCGGGGCCGGGCAGCCGGCGCTGCTGGGCCTGCGGCCGTACGGCAAGGAATTCAACCTGTGCCGCCGCGAGCCGTTCTTCGAGCAGGGGACCGGGGCCTTCTGCACCGGCGCGCTGGTAGCGCCGGACGTGGTGCTGACGGCCGGGCATTGCGTGCGCGAACTTTACGATTGCCGGCAGACGGCTTTTGTCTTCGGGTTCGCGCTGGCCGCCGCGGGCCAGGCCGCGGACAGCGTGCCGGCGGCGGACGTTTATTACTGCGCCGACCTCATAGACCGCGAGGAACTGAAACCCGGCGCCGACTGGGCGCTGGTCAGGCTTGACCGGCCCGTGGCCGGCCGGGCGCCTCTCGCGCTTTCGCGCTCCGAGCCGGTCGCGGGAGCGCCTCTTTTGGTGATAGGCCACCCTTCCGGCCTGCCGGCTAAGGTGGCGGGCGGGGCCAATGTGCGCGACGCTTCCCCCTCCGGCTATTTTACGGCCAACCTGGACACCTACGGCGGCAACTCCGGGAGCCCCGTGTTCAACGCGGAAACCGGGCTTATAACCGGCGTGCTGGTGCGCGGCGAAAAAGACTACGCTTTCGACGAGGCGGAGGATTGCCGCGTTTCAAAGGTCTGCGCCGACGACGGCTGCCGCGGGGAGGACGTCACCAGGAGTTCGGCCGTGCGGTTCCCGCCGGAAGGGTTTTAATGGAGCGGAGCGTTAGAGAGCCGGCTGTTAACCATTCGGATATAAATGATAGCCGCCCGGTTCCTGAGTATTCCGGGCAGCCCGGTTAGGGCTTCTGTCTTATTGTCGCATCCGCGGCAATAGCGGTATAATTCTGCGTAGAGCACAGGGGGCGTTCCCCACAGTTGGTTGCAAAGTTCGGATCCCTAACTGCGTGGGTGCGGGCCTACTTGATGTGGAGGTTGTAAAGACTATGGTAAAGAAACTGGTGCCGGGGGCCTTCGCCCTGCTTTTTTCAGTCCAGGCCGCCCTGGCCGGAGTTGGTTTTGACGGGGGCAAATTCTATTTAAAAGAGGAACTGTCCGCGCTTGGCGTCAGCGCGCCCGCCGCCGTGGCGCAAAGGGCCCGCCCGGAAAAAGAATGGACCATCATGGTCTATGTCAACGCCAAAAACAATCTTGAGAAGTTCGGCCTCAAGGACATGAACGAGATGGAACTGGTCGGTTCCGGGGACAGGCACAACGTGGTGGTGGAACTGGGCCGCATGGCCGGCTACGACGATTCCGACGGAGACTGGACCGGCGCCCGCCGCTACCTGGTGCGCAGGGACGGGGACCCGGCCGCCATAACTTCCCCGGTCGTGAGGGAACTCCCCGGGGCGGATATGGGGGACTATAAACACCTTGTCGAATTCGGCAGGTGGGCCAAGGCCGCCTATCCGGCGAAGAAGTATATGCTGATAGTCTGGAACCACGGTTCCGGCTGGGACAAGGGCCGCGCGTTGAACGGCGCCCGGGGGATTTCTTACGACGACGAGACCGGCAATTATATCAACACCCCGCAGCTTGCCCAGGCGCTTAAAGAAATGGGCGGCGTGGACGTGTACGGCTCCGACGCGTGCCTTATGCAGATGGCCGAGGTGGTCTACGAAATAAAGGACCACGCAAAATACGTGGTCGGTTCCGAGGAGACCGAACCGGGCGACGGCTACACTTACGACGCTTTCCTGGCGCCGTTGGCCGCCAGGCCGGACATGACGGCGGAAGAACTCGCCAGGACGGCGGTGGACGCGTACGCCGACCACTACAAGGCCGCCGGCAAGCCCACGACCCAGAGCTATGTCAGGACTTCGGCCGCGCCGGGTTTCCGCGCCGCCTCCGACGCTTTCGCGCGCGCACTGATGCTGGCCGGGGACAAGGAGGCCGCGTACCAGGCCCTGCGCGGGGCGCAGAGTTACGCCACCCAGGCCAACAAGGACCTTTACCACTTCGCGCAGCTGGCCGCGGCCGGGACGCATAACTCCGACGTAAAAGCCAAAGCCGAAGCGCTGATGGCTTTTATCAAGGACGTATTCGTGGGGCATAACCGCACCACGGACGAGCTTGAGAGCTGGTGGAACCCGGTGAATTACGACGATTCCCACGGCATAGCCGTGTACCTGCCGGCCGGAGCCGCCCCGGAAAGTTACGCCGGATTGCGCTGGGCCGGGGATTCCGCCTGGGACGAGTTCCTGGCCTGGCTGGAGCCGGCGGCCCGCCGTTCCGACGCGGCCGTGGGCGAGTTCCAGACCATGGGCCGTTATGAGGGCGTCCGGGTGGACGACCGTACGGCCCTTGTGGGCATTGAGACGCAGCTCATGGTCAACGGGACGCCTGGTTTTGTGCAGCTGGCGGTGAACTACCAGGAGATCCCCAAGGATCAGGAAGCTCTTGCGGTGGACCCGGGGGCGCTGGTTACGGTGGTGGATATTCCGTTGGCGCATTATTCCGCGATCTTCGAAGGGGAGCCGCTGTTCATGAAGGAGTGGGCGGCCGGCGGGAAGAATATAGAGGTGTTCTCTTCGCACGACGGGAGGACGAAGTTCATACAGTTCACCCTGACCAGCGGGAACGCGCCGGGAGCCCCGCGCACCACGGAGGTGCTGAAGCTGACCGTGGCCGGCAAGGAAATAACCATGGGCCAGCTGGAAAAGTTCAGGGCCGGAGGCGACGACCCTTATTTCAGCGAGTATGTAGTGATGCCGGAACGGACGGCCGGCGGCCTGGCGCTGAAGACTCCTGGCCTGGCTGGCCGGCTCTCGGACCCTTCCCTGATAAAATACGCCGCCGAAGCGCCTACCCCGGAACGCTTTGCCGAGGTTCTGCGGCGCGGCGGCCGTTAAGCGGCCGTTCAACCATGGTCCGGATATTTTTTCTGCTTCTCGCTCTTCCAGCGGCGGCGGCCGCCGCGGGGCCGGGCGCCTGGGTGGAGGCCATAGCGCCTGCCGTACCGGCGCCGGCAGTTTCCGCTCCGGTCCCGGCCCGCGAAGTCAAAGATATAACCGTAATGGTGTACCTGAACGCCCGCAACGACCTGGAGCGTTTCGGCCTGGCGGACGTGAACGAAATGGAGCAGGTGGGTTCCACTCCCGGCATGAACGTGGTGGCGGAACTGGGGCGCTCCGCGGGCTACGACCAGTCCGAGGGGGATTGGTCCGGTTCGCGGCGCTATCTGGTGGGTGTGGACGCGGATACCGGAACAATAACCTCGCCGGTGCTGCAAAGTTTTCCTTCGGCGGACATGGGCGACTGGCGCCACCTGGCCGAATTCGGGAAGTGGGCCAAGGCCAATTTCCCGGCGAAGAGGTACATGCTGATAGTGTGGAATCACGGTTCCGGCTGGGAAAAACTGGTCCCCTCCTACGGACCGCGCGGCATCTCTTACGATACCGACACGGGCAGCCACATTTCCCCGTCCGAACTGGCCCTGGCCTTGAAAGAAATGGGCGGGGTGGACGTATACGCTTCGGACGCCTGCCGCATGCAGACCGCCGAAGTGGCCTATGAACTGCGCCGGCACGCCGCGGTCATAGTGGGCTCCGAAGAGGACGAATACAGTTCCGGCTACTATTATCCGTGGTTCCTGGGGAAGCTGTCGGACAAGACCGCCGCTTCCCCGGAAGAAGCCGCCGCTTTCGCCGTAGAGGCGTTCCGCGAATTTTACGCTTATTTCGACAGGGGGGCTACGCACTCGGCGCTGCGGGCTTCCGCTCTGGGGGAACTCGCGGGCAAACTGCGGGCCTGGAGTGCCGCGTTCATGGCTTCCGGGGAGCGCGATCTGGCCAGGGCCGCCAAGAAAAAAGCCCAGACTTTCCGTATCCGCGACAGCAAGGATCTTTACGACCTGGTGCGCGTGGTCACGGCCGGGACCGCGAGCCCGGAGTTCGCGGCGCTGGGGAGTGAACTGCTGGCGTTCATGGACGATTCCCTCATTGTAGCCAACGCCGCCGTGACGGCGGAATACGCGAACGCCCGCGGCCTGGCCGCGTATGCGCCGGTTTCCGTGTATAACCCGGCTTACGCAGGCGGGGCCTGGGCGGAGGACTCCGGCTGGGACGAATTCGCGCGGTGGTACGCCGGGGTGCGCCCGGAAGAGGATTCCTGGTTCCCCGAAGTGAAGTCCGGAGGCGACGACGGTATCTAGGAGCGGTTGGAAATGAACCTATGGTAAAACAACTTCTGTTTTTAGCGGTCATGGCCCTTTCCCGGGCCGCCTGGGGCGGGGATTGGAGTCCGGTCCCTCCCGGGGAGAGCGGCCTTGCCGGCCTGGTCCGCAGCCTGGGCGCCGAGGCCGCCGCTGCGCCGGCGCCGGACCCGCGTCCGGTAGCGGAATGGACCGTGCTGGTCTATGTGAACGCCAAGAACGACCTGGAGTATTTCGGCCTCGCGGACCTCAACGAGATGGAGGCGGCCGGTTCCTCCGACAAGGTCAACGTGGTGGCTGAACTGGGACGCCTGGGGATTTACGACGACGGGGACGGCGGCTGGTCCGGAGTGCGGCGTTACCTGGTGAAGAGGGACGCCGCGCCGAAGGCTATCACTTCCCCGGTCCTTGAAACGCTGGAAGCGGACATGGGGGACTGGCGGCATCTGGCCGAATTCGGGAAATGGGCGAAGAAAAATTATCCCGCCAAAAGATACATGTTGATAGTGTGGAACCACGGCTCCGGCTGGGATAAGGCCGCCAGGCCCGGCAACGTACTTAAAGGCATTTCGTACGATTACGGCACCGGTAACCACATAAACACCCCGGAACTCGCCGCCGCGCTGAAGGAAATGGGGAAAGTGGACGTGCTGGCATTCGACGCGTGCCTCATGCAGATGGCCGAGGTGGTTTACGAGGTGAAAGATTTGGCGGCTTACGTGGTAGGCTCCGAGGAGACCGAGCCGGGGCCCGGCTATCCTTACGATACTTTCCTGGCCGGGGTGCTGGACGAGCCGGCCATGGGCCCGGAGCGCCTTTCCAGGGGCCTGGTGGACGCTTACTATGCTTACTATAAGGACAGGCCGGGCGCAGCAGCCATGCAAAGCGTTGTGAAGACCTCCGCCATGCCGCGTTTTCTTGCGCTGCTAAACGGCTGGGTGGACGCCGTCATGGCTTCCGGGGACAAGGACTCGATCAACGCGGCCGTGCGCGCCGCGCAGCGCTTCGACACCGTGGACAACAAGGACGTATACGACTTTGTTCAATTGGCGGCCAAAGAGGCCGCCAAGCCGGAGATAACGGCCAGAAGCGGCGAACTGCTGAAATTTATTTCCGGGGAACTGGTCTTGGAACACAAGTCCGCGGGCGATAATTATCCCGGTTCCCACGGCCTGGCGGCCTTCCTGCCGGTCTATCATTATAACTTCGACTATGATGCCTTGCAGTGGGCTAAAGATTCACGTTGGGACGAGTTTATAGACTGGTATCCCAGGTAAACCGCAAAAGGGGGGACCACCCTGGCAGTGCGGAAGGGAAATGGGGGAATATGGGAGTATCCGATAGCGGCGGTATCTTGACGCGGGCGCTGGACGCGGTCGCGTCCGCGGTCTTTGTTCTGTCCGGCGAACTCAAGGTGGTTTTTGTGAACCGAGTTGGTTCGGAGATGGTCGCGCGCGGCGCGGCTTCCGGTAAAAGGCTGGGGGACAGGCTTGGCTGCGATAACGCCTTGCGCGGCCCGCAAGGTTGCACCACCTCTCCGTTCTGCCGGAAGTGCGTGGTTCGGCGGATGGTGCTGGAGGCTTTGCGCCGGGTGAAGACCGTAAAAGCCAGGGTGATCTTCAAACGTTTCGAGGAGGGCGTCCTGCGTCCGGTCCCGGTGATAGTCAGCGCCTCCCCGTTCAGGTCTCGGGGAAAGACGCTGTGCCTTTTGACCCTCGACGACATGACCGGCCTGGCCGAACTGCAATCTCTGCTGCCTATCTGCGCCAACTGTAAGAAGATCCGCACGGAAGACAATTACTGGGAACAGATAGAGGTTTATATAAACAAGCACTTGGCGGATATTAAATTTACCCACGGTTTCTGCCCGGCCTGCGTAAAGAAACTCTATCCTGAACTTATAAAAGAGGCAGGCTTCAAAGCATAGTTGTAGCGGCGTTTTTTTCTTTTTTGAGGAGCTTCGCCTTTGCTTTCGAGCCGCCGGGGGCGGAGAAGCCGCCCAGGCCGCCGTCGGACCTGATGACCCGGTGGCAGGGGACTACGGGGGCGAAAGGGTTCTTGCCGAGGGCGGAGCCCACGGCGCGCGTGGCGCCGGGCCTTCCTATTTGTTCCGCTATCCACTTGTAACTGCGCGTTTCGCCTTGCGGGATGCGCATGCAGGCCTTCCAGACGGCCTGCTGGAACGGCGTGTATTTCTTCATCTCGCCCAGCACTTTTTCCTTGGTCATATTATCCTTCGAGCTCGGACTTGCCGCGCAGTTTGCGGTGGTAGGTCACGCCAAAGCGGTGCGCCTCGTCGCGCAGCGCCTGTAAAAGGCGCAGGCCGGGGTGCGCGCGGTCCAGCAGCAGCGGGCGCGCGTGGCGGGGGGAGTATATTTCCTCCAGCCGTTTGGCCAGGCTGATGACGGGGAGTTTTACGCCTTGCGCGGCCAGGGCCTTCATGGCGGCCGCCAGCTGGCCGGGCCCGCCGTCTATGAGCAGCAGGTCCGGCAGTTCCTCGCCGCGCCGCTTTACCTGCGCCAGGCGGCGCCCCACGATCTCTTCCATCATGGCGAAATCATTGGAGCCTTCCGGCAGGTTCTTGAAATTTATCTTGTAGCGGCGGTAATGCGCCGTGTTCTTTTCGCCGTTCACAAAGCAGACGGAGGAGCCCACCGCCTGCCGGCCGAACAGGCTGGAGGTGTCGAAGGCCTCGATGTGGGCAGGCGGGCGCGGCAGGCCCAGGGCTTGCTTCAGAGCGGTCACGGCGCCCGTGCGGCCTACCGCGTGCTCCAGGAAATCCGGTTCCAGCTTCCCTATCATCACGCGCTCGGCCATGTGGTCGAACGCTGCCAGGAAGTCGCGGTAGACGGAGGCTTCTTCGTAGCGCAGCGCGGTCGAGGAGGCTTTCATCTTCGCCTCGAAGGCTCCGCGCAGCTTCTCGAAGTCCCCGGCCAGGAAATGCGCCACGCGGTCCGCGAGGGCGCCATAATCCGCTTTGGAGATCCGGCCGGCGCACGGGGCCGTGCATTGGCCGGTGTGGAAATACAGGCAGGCCTTTATCTTCTTTTCATCCAGCGGCCTGGCCAGCGAAAAATCCCAGCGGCAGCGGCGCAGGTTCAGGAACTTGATGCGCCACAGGTGGGCCAGGAGTTTCTTGAGCGGTTCCGCCTTGGGGTACGGACCGAAATAGGTGCCCCCGCCGCGGACCTTGCGGCGGGTGTAGACCAGGCGGGGAAAATCCTCTTTCGTGATCTGCAGGTACGGGTAGGACTTGGAATCCTTCCACATCTCGTTGAAGAACGGCTGCAGTTTGTGGATGAGCTGGCGCTCGGTGAGCAGCGCCTCGCGCTCGCTGGCGCTGGCCACGTAATCTATGCGGCGGATGAGCGCCACCAGGTTGGGGATCTTGCGGCGGGTGTCGGAATTGCCGTGGAAATACTGCGAAACGCGCTTCTTGAGGCTCTTGGCCTTGCCCACGTAGAGCACGGCGCCGGCGGCGTCGCGCATCAGGTAGACGCCCGGAGAATCCGGCAGGTGGGAAAGGTCCATCAGAACTTGCCGCCGGTCAGCAGCCGGCGTTCCTCCACGCGCAGTACGCGCAGCAGGATGAAGTAGATAACTACCGCGCCCGGGACGGCAGCGGCGGTGACCGCCAGCGGGCCCGCGCCGGCCATGAGCAGGCGGATGCCGGCCGCGGCGCCGGCGGCGGTACATGCCGCCACGAGCGGGCGGGCCAGCGGCAGGTCGGACAGCGGATTAAGACCGGAGCGGCGTTTGAGCGTGAGCAGGAAGGCGCTCGCGGCCGCCCAGGAGCTAAGCGAAGTGGCCAGCATCAGCCCCCCGGCGCCCAGTTCGCGCGAGAGGGGCAGGCACAACGCCGCGTTCAGCGTCAACTGGCACGAGATGATGAGCATCGGTTCTTTTTGCCGGCCCATGGCGTAAAGCGCGGAGGCGGAGACCTTGTTGAAGCCGTAAGCAGGCAGGCCCAGGGCCAGGCCCGTAAGCGCCTGGGCCGTGAGCACGCTGTATTCGGGCAGGAACCGGCCGTGTTCGAAGAGCGCGCGGCAGACCGGCAGGGCGGTGGCAGCTATGCCCAGCGCCGCCGGCAGCATGATAAGCCAGGAAGCCGAAAGCGCCAGCTTGAGCTGGTGGCGGAAACCTTCCCCGTCGCCGGCGGCCGTGCGGGCCGAAAGTTCCGGCAGGGAGACAGCGGCGGCGGCCGCGGCAAAGAGCGAGACGGGGAACTGCACCAGGCGGGCGGAATTGTAGATGGCCGTAATGGCGCCCGCAGGCAGGAAGCTGGCGTAGGCGGTGCTGATGAGCATGGAGAGCTGGTCCTGCGCCAGCGTGAACGCGGCGGGCGCCGCGGCCAGCAGCACCGGCGCCGCGGATAAATTCTTGAGCGGGTTGGTGAAAGCCAGGCCGTAGCCTTCGCGTTTAAGGGCCGGGAGCAGGGCCAGGACCTGCAGCAGGCCGGAGGCCGAGGCGGCCGCCGCCACCAGGATTATCTTGCCGCGTTCGTCCAGGCAGGAGAAAAAACCCGAGCGGAAGGCCAGCAGTACCGCTATCACCGACAGCGAGAAGGCGGCCGGGGCCAGCGCCGGCAGGAAGAACCTGCGCGCGGCGTTGAGCGCGGCCGTGAACAGGGCGGAAGCGTTCACGAACAGCAGGTGCGGCATCAGGGCCGCCATCAGCAGGGCCGTAAGCTCCAGTTGGCCGGGAGTGCCTTTGAAGCCCCAGGCGGCCAGCGTCACCAGTTCGCGCCGGAAGATCACGCCGCCCAGCCCCACCAGGGCCGAAAGCCAGAAGATCACGGTCCAGGCCGAGGAAAAGAACGCCGGCGCCTTGTCCCCGGTGCGGGCCTTCTCCTTTTCCAGCAGGGGGATGAAGACGGCGTTCAAGGCGCCTTCGCCCACGGTCCGTCTGAAGATGTTCACCAGCCGGAAGGCGGCGTAATAGGCGTCCGCCAGGGCGCCGCCGCCGAAAAAGGCCACCATCAGGGCGTCCCGGGCGTACCCGAGGACCTTGGTTATAAGGCCGGCCCCGGCCATGCCGGTCAGGCCGCGCGTAAAAGCGCGCGAGGCGCCTTCGGTGGCGTTGGCGGGGGCCGAATTTGCATTTTCTCCCATAGAATGTTAAACTATGTCCATTATGGCAAAACTCAAGACCGGAAGACATACCAGCGCTATCAAAGCCTGGCGCAAATCTGAAAAACTGGCCTCCAAGAACAGGGGCGTAAAGACCAGGATCCACGACGCCGCCAAGGAATTCGGCGCGCTCGTCGGCAAGAAAGACGTGGAGAACGCGCAGAAGATGCTGCCCAAAGCTTACGCGCTGCTCGATAAAGCCGCTAAGTCCGGCACCATCCACTGGAAAGCGGCCGCCCGCAAAAAGTCGCGTCTGTCTGCCCGCATCAAGGCGATAGCGCAGAACCCTTCAGTAAAGTAACTTTCCTTTAAACAGGGAAAGAACGGACCCCGGAGCAATCAGCCGGGGTTCCGCTATTTTGTCCCGGTGACTTCGTATACCAGCTGGCGCAGCACCAGTTCCGGGTCGCGGCCGGAAGAGGACTTAAGCAGTTCCTCGGCTTCCAGGCAGCGGCGCAGCGAGCGCAGTAATTTGTCCTCGGTATAGGCGCCCGAGTCGCGCAGCGCGGCGTGGTACTGGCCCGGAGACATGCCGGCCTGGTAAGCCGAAGCCGGGCCGTCCCCCGCGGCGGAAAGCCGCTTCACCTTCAACATCCGTTCCAGCGCCCGCGAGACCTGCGCCAGCAGGCCCAGCGGTTCGGCGCCGCCTTCCAGCATCTTCTCCGCCGCGGAGGCGGCGTCGGCCGGGCGCCGGGCGCAGACGGCGTTGGAAAGCTCAAAAGGGTGCTGCGCGCGGGCGAAACCG
This sequence comes from Elusimicrobiota bacterium, assembly GCA_016234365.1. GTDB lineage: Bacteria > Elusimicrobiota > Elusimicrobia > Elusimicrobiales > UBA9959 > UBA9959. The sequence continues at coordinate 29,783 of JACRER010000068.1, forward strand.
GCCAGCGCCACGGCGTCCTCCGCGGTGAACACGCGGTTGAGGCCGGTCATGTAAAGGATTATCTTCTCGGCTTCCCCGTCCAGCGTGAGGGAGTCGGTGCCCAGTAATTCCACCAGCAGGTCCAGGGCCCCGCCGTCGCTTTTCACGCCTTTGGCCAGCAGCACCGAGTTAAGGTGTTCGGCGGCCTGCTCGGGCGACATGGCCGGGAAATTGACCAGGGCGCAGTCGCCGGTAAGCGCGCCGGGCAGCGGGTCCTGTTTTTCGCGGGGCCAGTCCGCCAGGAGCAGCAGGCAAGCGCTGGGGCAGGGGTCGGCCAGGTAGGCCAGCAGGGCCTTCATGGGTTCTTTCTTTATCTTTTCGCAGTGCTTCAGCGCCACAAAGCGCACGTCCGCGAGCATCGGGGAAGTGCGCGCCTCGTCCAGGACCTGGTCCATGTCCGCGGTCTGCGCGTCGCGCACGGAGAAGTTGAAGGATTCCGGCTTGAAAATGGCCGCAAGGCGGCGCAGGGCCGCCTCTTTCATGGCGGTTTCCTCGCCGGCCAGGTAATATACAGGCCGTGTCTTTTTTTTAGCCCATTCTTCGCCCAGGGCTTTGGGGTAAAGGTTGGGCATCGCTCAGGGTGCCGTGGGGGCCGGGGCAGGCGCGGGAGGAGGTTCGTTGGACGGGACCTTCTTGGAAGAGGTGCTGGATACCGAGCCGAACCCCTGCACGGTGCGCAGAACTATGTCCTTGGACAGGATCTCCCACAAGGCTTCCCGGGCCTGCTCTTCGGTCATGCCGCCGGGCAGGTTGGCCGCGGAATACATCTTGGTCACCTGCAGGGCCGGTTCCTCCCAGAGGTAGCGGTTATATTCCTTGTCCAGCAGCCGCACGGCCGCTATGACGTTGAGTTTGTAGAGCGTGGGCACCATGTTCACGTCGTACTGCACCGGGGTGAGGATGTAGTGGCTGATCTCGCCCACCACCACGCCCTGCGCGGCGTTATCCGGCGACACGGTGTATTCGCCGTTCTTAAGGAACTCGTCCACTACCTTGAGGGTGATCTTTTCCTCCAGGCCGAACTGCTGCGTCTTGTTGGCGAACGGGCGCACGGCGATGCGCTTGATGTATTGCGGCAGTTTCTGCGCCGCCGGCTTGTAGATGATATCCGAAGAGCCGCCGCAGGCCGCCAGCCCCAGCACCGCCGCTATCAGCAATAGTTTCTTCATGTTACCCCCTGTCATTTTACTACGATGCTAACCAGCCGCCCCGGCACCACGATCACCTTTACGATGGTCTTCCCCGCGGTGTGCGGGGCCGCTTTCTCCAGCGCCAGGCGCTTTATCTCGTCCTGCGGCGTGGTTTCTTTCACGCTCAGGCGTTCCTTGATCTTGCCGTTCACCTGCACCGGTATCTCTATGTCGCGCGACGCGATGACCGACTTGTCGGCCGCGGGCCAGGGGCGCTTCATCAGCGTGCCTTCCCCGCCGGCCATCTCCCACATTTCGTCCGCTATGTGCGGCGCGAACGGGTGCAGCAGCGTTATGAAAGTCTCAAAGTCCTCGCGCGAGGTCTCTTTCCGCTCGGTCAGGCTGTTGAGGTAGATCATCAGCGCGGAGATGGCGGTGTTGAACTTGAGGGTCTCGATGTCCGTGCCCACCTTCTCAATGGTCTGGTGGCGGAGTATCAGGTCCTGGCCGGCGGCTTTGGCGTCCGTCAGGGCGCCGTGGCGCTCCACGCCCCAGGCGTAGGCGCGCTTGAGGAAGCGGTACACGCCCTCTATGCCGCGCACGTTCCAGGGTTTTGAGTCCTCCAGCGGGCCCATGAACATCTCGTACAGGCGGAACGCGTCGGCCCCGTAGCGCTCGTAGATCTCGTCGGGGTTTATCACGTTCTTCTTGGACTTGGACATCTTTTCCACCATGGGCTTAAGCGTCTCGCCCTCGGAGGTCTTCGCGGAGCCGTCCTCGGCTATGTCCAGTTCCTTGTACGGGCGGTATACGCCCTTGCCGTCGCGGTAGGCGTAGGAAAGTATCATGCCCTGGTGTACGAGCTTTTTAAAAGGCTCCTTGGTGGAGACATAGCCCAGGTCGAACAGTACCTTGTGCCAGAAGCGCGCGTAGAGCAGGTGCAGCACGGCGTGCTCGTCGCCGCCTATGTAGAGGTCCACCGGCATCCAGGCCTTCTCGAGTTCTTTGTCCACGAAGGCGCCGGGGTTCTTGGGATCTATGAAACGCAGGTAGTACCAGCAGGAGCCGCCCCACTGCGGCATGGTGTTGGTTTCGCGCTTGGCCGCTCCGCCGCAGGCGGGGCACTTGGTGTTGACCCAGGAATCTATCGCGGCCAGGGGGGATTCCCCTGTGCCGGTAGGCTGGTACTTCTCCACTTCGGGCAGCACCACGGGCAGGTCGCTCTCCGCAACGGGCACGGCGCCGCACTTGGGGCAGTGCACTATCGGTATGGGTTCGCCCCAGTAGCGCTGGCGGGAGAACACCCAGTCGCGCAGCTTAAAATTCACCTTGGCGCGGCCTATGCCTTTCTCGCCCAGCCAGGCGGTGATCTTCTTTTTGGCTTCCGGCGTGGGCAGGCCGTCTATGATGCCGGAATTAATTGAAGTACCATCGCCGCAAAAAGCGCCTTCGCCTTTCCAGTCGGCCGGGGCTTTTAGGACTTCTATTATTTTGAGGCCGAATTTTACGGCGAATTCGTGGTCGCGGTCGTCGTGCGCGGGCACGGCCATGATGGCGCCGGTGCCGTAGGTGGTCAGCACGTAGTCGGCCGTCCAGATGGGCAGCTTCTCGCCGTTGACGGGGTTGACCGCGTAGGCGCCGGTGAACACCCCGGTCTTGTCCTTGGCGAGCTCGGTGCGCTCCAGGTCGCTCTTGTTGCCGGCGGCGGCCACGTAGGCCTCCACGGCGGCTTTCTGCCCGGGCGAGGCCAGCTTGAGCGTCAGCGGGTGCTCGGGGGCGAGCACCATGTACGTGGCGCCGTAAAGGGTGTCCGGGCGGGTGGTGAACACGGTCAGCTTGCTCCCGTCGGGCAGGGCGAAGTCCACTTCGGCGCCTTCGGAGCGGCCTATCCAGTTCTCCTGCATAAGGCGGGTGGACTGCGGCCATTGCGTGCCTACAAGATCTTCCAGCAGCCGGTCCCCGTAGGCTGTGATCTTGAGCATCCACTGTTTGAGATTCTTCTTTTCTATCGGGGTCTCGCAGCGGTCGCACTTGCCCTGGAAGACCTCTTCGTTGGCCAGGCCGGTCTTGCACTTGGGGCACCAGTTTATAGGCCGGGTGTCCTCGTAGGCCAGGCCCTTTTTGAAAAGCTGCAGAAAAACCCACTGCGTCCATTTGTAATAGGCGGGGTCCGTGGTGTTTATCTCGCGGTCCCAGTCGTAGCTGAAGCCGAGCGAGTCTATCTGGCGTTTGAAAGTGGCGCAGTTCTTTTCCGTGGTCACGCGCGGGTGCACGCCGGTGGAGATGGCGTAGTTCTCGGCGGGCAGGCCGAAGGCGTCCCAGCCCATGGGATGCAGCACCTCGAAGCCCTTCATGCGCTTGTAGCGGCACAGGATGTCGGTGGCGGTATAGCCTTCCGGGTGGCCCACATGCAGGCCGTCTCCCGACGGGTAGGGGAACATATCGAGGCAGTAAAATTTGGGTTTGCCGGGCAGCCGGGCGGTCTTAAAGGCGCCGGAGTCCTTCCAGCGTTTCTGCTGGCGGGCGTCTATCTCCTGGAAAGTGCGGGAGTTGGTCTCGGTGTTCACTTTGAAGCCTCCGGGCGTTTGGCGCCCTTTTTAAGCCTGTCGAAAATTATGCTGACGCGGCCGTTGGCCGCGCTGACGCGGTACGTGGCGGGGTTGGCGCCCCTGGGTACGGCCATGGCCCGGCGCTGCGTGCGCGCGAAAGAGGAGGAGGACACACTGCCGTCGGCGGCGGTCTCCTGCCGGGTCTCGCGGCGGGTGTAGCTCATCTTTATGAGTTTTCCGGCTATGTTGACCTTCATGGAGTCTTCGGCGTCCTTCGGCGCGTCCAGGTTCACGGTTACGTGTTCGTCGTCGGAGACCACTTCGGGGTTGAGGTCGGAGGGGGAGAGCTTTTTGCCCATCCACTTGCCGTAAGGCTCGTTGAACTTTTTGCCCTTGTCGCCCAGGCGCGCGTTCACGCGCTGCTGCACTTTCTCCAGGTCCCCTATGGGGTCCTGGGAGCCGGAAAAGAAAGACGGCCCGAAGATGGAGTCGAAATCCTCGGCCGTGACCGGCTTGTCGGAATCCAGTTTGGAGGCGATGTTGCCTATCCAGCCGTCCACGTTCTTAAGCAGGTCCTGGCCCAGCTGCTCGGAGTCCGGCTGGGAGGGGGCCTGTTCTTGCGCTAAAACGGGAACTGCCGCGAAGACGGCCAGCAAGGCCGCCAGGGTGCGGTGGGTCATAATTACCCTTATTTTATCAAATTAGCCGCCCACCGGGGGCCTCTGGACCCTTGGCCGCCTGATACGCATAGCGCCTGATGCGGCACCGCCAGAGGCTTGGCCGCTTGATGAGCATAGCTCCTGATGCGGCACCTTTGGGCCCTTGACAACTAGTTTAGTATATCCTAAACTACTATACATGAATAAAGCCATGCTTTCCAAGGCCGAGGGGATAGCCGGCATGCTCTCGTGCATCGCCCATCCCTCCCGCCTCATGATAATTTGTATGCTGTTGAAGAGGGAAATGTTCGTGCACGAGCTTATAGAGAAGCTGGGCACGAGCAAGGGGAACATCTCGCAGCATCTGCGCGTCCTTGCCGACCGCGGGCTTATTCAAAAGCGCCGCGACGGCAACCGCATCTTCTATAGCATCAAAGACCCCCGCCTGGAGGACCTTATCTCCAGGATCAAGAAGCTTTATTGCCCCAATTTTGAACTTTAGACCGCAGACTGGAGGATACTATGGACCTTAGCCAGATAAAAGCAGCTAAAGTAGTGGACGCCCGCTCAATGGCCTGCCCGGGCCCGCTTCTTGAAGCCAAGAAGGGAATAGCCGGCGTGCCGGTGGGCGGCATACTCGAAATTCAGTCGGGCGACAAGGGCAGCCGCGAGGACATCCCGGCCTGGTGCGGCAAGTCCGGCCACGAGTACCTGGGCGTGCTGGAGCGCGACGGTTACGACAGCCTCTTCGTCACCCGCAAGAAGTAACCGGTAGTGGCGGGCCCGGCGAGGGGCATGGGCCCGTCGGGCACGCTGTCGGCCACACCGTGGCCGCGCTGCCGCTCGGGCAAGAAAGTGTCGCTTCGCTCCACGCGGCGCTTACGCAAGCCTCGCCCTGCGCGAGCACCCGCCGAACCCATACCCCTCACCGGGCCCTTACTTAGTCAGGACTTAATTGCGCATGACTCAGAAAAAAATATTAATTATCACCACTAACCACAGTTCCTACCCCGGGGCCGACGCCGTGGGGCAGGCCAGGATGGCCTACGGTGCCAATACCTATATAATACGCGTCCCCGACCCGGTCATGTTCCCTGAGGATTTTTACCTTAGGGCTTACGAGAAGGGCATAGCCGGCATCATTATCATGTCTTCCGGCTCCGACTGCCCATACGAAGGCGCCTATGAGCGCCTCTCCAAGCGCGTCGCCAGGGTCTACGAACAGATGCGGGCCAAAGGCATAGCCTCCAACCGCCTCAAGCTCACCACCATCTGCACCGTTTGCCGCGCCGCTTTTCTTAAAGAGATCTCCGAAATGGAAAAGGCGGTGACCGCCGTATGAAGACCCTTGAAAAGATAGAAGTGGACGCGCTCGTGGTGGGCTCCGGCATAGCCGGCCTGCAGAGCGCGCTTGACCTGGCAGATCAGGGTTACACGGTGGCGATAGTGGAAAAGAACCCCAGCATCGGCGGCAAGATGATAAGCCTGAGCAAAGTGTTCCCTACCCTGGATTGCGCCAGCTGCATCACCACCCCGCGCATGGCCTCGGTCTCACACCATCCGCGCATACAGGCCCTCACCTACAGCACCGTCGACGGCATAAAGCGCGAGGGGAAAACCTTTACCGCTTCCGTTACCCGCAAGCCGCGCTACATAGATGAAAAAGAGTGCATTTCCTGCAAACGCTGCGAGGAAGTGTGCCCCGTGTACCTGCCCGACGAGTACGAACAGGGCATGGGCGCCAAGAAGACCATCTCCATCCCGTTCACCAACGCCATCCCGCAGTACCCGGTAATGCATCCGGAGCATTGCATACGCTGCGGCGCCTGCGCGCGCGCCTGCCCCAAGGACTGCCTAGAATTTCTGCAGGAGCCGGCCCCGGTGGAAATAAAGGCCAAGGCGGTAATACTCGCCACCGGCTACGAAACCACGCCCATGACCGCCAAAAAGCAGTACGGCATGGGCGCGCTGCCCAATGTGATCTCGCCCATGGCCGCGGAACGCCTGCTGGCGCCGCACGGCCCTTACGGCCGCGTGCTGCGCCCGTCCGACGGCATGGTGCCAGGCTCCATAGCTTACGTGCAGTGCGCCGGCTCTCGGGACAAGAGCATAGGCATACCTTACTGCTCGCGCGTCTGCTGCATGTACGCCATTAAACAGGCAATACTGCTTTCCGGCTCGCTGCCCATAGCGGACATTACCATTTACTATATGGACATCCGCGCCTTTGGCAAAGGTTACGAGCAGTTCTACAACAACGCCCGGGCCATGGGCATAAACTTCGTAAAGGCCAAGGTGGCCCGCATAACCGAGGACGACAAGCACAACCCGATAGTGCGTATAGAAAAGCAGGAAGGGACCTCCGCGCCGGAGGAAGTGAAGCACGAGCTGGTGGTGCTGTCCCAGGGGCTGGTGCCCGCTTGCGACGGGACCAAGTTCAACCTCGGGGTAGGCAACAACGACTTCGGTTTCGTGCAGCTGTCGGACGAAACCAGCTCTTCCGCGGTTACGGCCGGCACCGGAGTTTTTGCGGCCGGCACCGTTAAGGGCCCGCGCGACATCCCCGACTCGGTGGTGGACGCCGGCGCGGCAGCCATGGAAGCTGCCGCTTATATAAGGAGGCTGTAATGGACGAGAAAGTTAAAGAAGAAGCCTCTAAGGACAATTACCGGCAGGAGCCCAAGGTGGGTGTTTACGTCTGTCACTGCGGCGGCAACATCTCCGATATTATCGATGTTAAAGCCGTGGCCGCCGCGCTCGCTAAATACCCCGGCGTCACCGTGGCCCGCGAGTACGCCTTTATGTGCTCGTCCAACGGCCAGGACCTGATAACCGAAGATATAAAGACGCTGGGCGTGAACCGCACCGTGGTGGCGGCCTGCTCTCCCAGCCTGCACGAACTCACCTTCCGCGGCGTGCTGCAGCGCGCCGGCGTGAACCCCTACCTGCACGAACACGTGAATATCCGCGAACAAGCCAGCTGGGTGCATAAACTGGACAAGGCCGGAGCCACCGCCAAGGCCATAAAGCTGGCGCAGGCCGGCGTGGAAAAGGTGCTGCGCAAGGACGCGCTTAACGCTATCCGCGTGGCGGCCGAACAACGCGTGGCCGTTATAGGCGGCGGCGCGGCCGGTATGAAAGCGGCCCTCGCGGCCGCCGGTAAGGGCCTTGAGGCCGTCATCCTGGAGAAAACCCCGCGCCTGGGCGGCAAACTGCCTGAACTGGGCAAAATGTATCCTTCCGGCGAGGAGGGGGCCGCCGTAGCGAAGAAACTGGAAGACCTGGTGCTGGCCGAAAAGAAAATAACGGTGCATACGGGGGCTGAAATAGACTTTGTCAGCGGCTTCGTAGGCAACTTCAAGATAAACTTTAAAAAACCCGACGGCAGTTCGGCGCAGGTGAAGGCCGGCGCCATAGTTATGGCCACCGGTTACGAACATTACAAGCCTTACAAGGGCGAGTTCGGTTACGGCGAGGACGGCACCGTGCTGACCCTGCCGGCGTTCACCGCTTTAATGAAGAAACTGCCCGCCGGCCGCCTGGAGTACGGAGGCCGCGAGATAAAGAGCCTGACGCTGATCCACTGCGTCGGTTCGCGCCAGGTGGAAGGCGTGCATAAGCCGCAGGCTGACGGTAAGATAAACGATTATTGTTCCCGCGTCTGCTGCACCGCCGCCCTGCACGCGGCCAACCAGCTCAAGGAAAAATATCCCGGCGTGCGGGTTTACGACGTCTACCGCGACATCCGCGCTTACGGCATGAAGCACGAGGAATACTACGACAAGGCCTCCAAGGATGGCGTGCTCTTTATGCGCCACAACGAGCTGGACCAGCCCGTGGTGGTTTCGGACCGCACCGGCCACACCGTAAAGGTGAAGGACGTGCTCACCTGGGGAGAGGAACTGGAGTTCAAGACTGACCTGCTGGTGCTGGTTACCGGCATGACCCCGGCCGATATCTCGCTCATCAAGTCCCAGTTGAAGCTGCCGTCGGGCGCGGACCGCTTCCTGCAGGAAGTTCACCCCAAACTGCGCCCCGTGGAACTGGCCAATTCCGGCATCTTTGTGGCGGGCGCGGCTCAGTATCCCATGGATTCCACCGAAGTCATGGCTTCGGCCGGCACCGCCGCCGCCAAGGCGGCCATTCTGCTGGCTGAACCGGATATCCCGCTGGAACCTTTTGTGGCCGTGGTGGACGAGCATAAGTGCACCGGCTGCGGACTCTGCCCGCCGGAGTGTTCTTACGACGGCGCGCTGATGATGGGCGAGCATAACGGCAAAAAAGTGGCCGTGGTAAACCCCGCCCTGTGCAAGGGCTGCGGCGCCTGCGTGGCGGTCTGCCCTACGCGCGCCATAAACGTGGCCGGCTGGACGCTGGAGCAGTTCGACGCGATGGTGGACGCCATCGCCAAGGAATAATATGGCCGACGCTAAGAAACTAGCCGAACAGCTCAAGAAGCTTAACGAACTCCGCGGCCCGGTGCCGCAGGCCCTGCGCGACCGCGTAGCCGCGCAGAACAAGGCGCAGAAAGCCATTTTGGACGCGCTTAAAGCCGGCCCCAAAACAGCGCCGGAGCTGGCCGCGGCGGCCGGCCTGCCGCAGGATAAAACCCTCTGGCATGTAGCCGCGCTGCGCAAGTACGGCAAACTCGCCGACGTGCCGGGTAAGGGCGACTACCCTAAATACGAACTGAAGGGAGGGGATGCGAAATGAAGGTGAACCCCGAACTCATCGAAGAGATCAAGAAATACGGCGCCTTCGATATTTCCGCTTGCTTTAACTGCGGCAACTGCACCGCGGTCTGCCCGCTGTCCAAAGAGGACGCCTCTTTCCCGCGCAAGCTTATCCGGGCCGGCCACGTGGGCATGGAGGAAAAGATAGGTTCCGCGCTGGAGCCCTGGCACTGCTACTACTGCGGCGAATGCTCGGCCACCTGCCCGCGCGAGGCCCAGCCCGGCGAGTACATGATGGCCCTGCGCCGCTACCTCATCGCTAAATACGATATCACCGGCCTGTCCAAGATCTTCTACAAGACCGGCTGGCTGCAGACCTGGCTGGCGCTCGGCCTGCTGGTCGGCATCTACTGGCTCTACGCCTCCTACACCGGGGATTTCGGCGCCCTCGCCGGGAAAATAGAGCTGGCCTTCCCCGTCTATGTCACCATAGCGCTGGGCGGCTACGTCCTCAATATGTACCGCCACGCCATAGTTAAACCGCTCGGCGGCATAAAGGCGTCGCTCAAGCCCGCGCATATTTACGAAACGCTGGTGCACGGCTTCACGCAGAAGAACTTTAACGGCTGCGAAGAACCCGACCTGGTGCGCTGGGGAGCGCACCTGCTGGTGATGAGCGGCTATGTGCTTACGCTGCTCATCTCCAATCTGCACCTGCTGGCCCCGCTGGACAGGCACTACGGCGCTTTCCACCCGGTGAGCCTGCTGGTCTGGTACGCGGGCTTCGGCATCCTCGTCGGCGGCGGCCTGATGTCCATGCGCCGCGTCTTCAAGCGCGCCGAGTCCAGCAAGTTCTCGCACCCGAGCGACTGGCTGTTCGTGGTGACGATGTTCCTGATAGGAGCGAGCCTGCTCTTCACGCATTACCTCAACGTGGCTTACGGCCCGCAGGACCCGCTGCTTGCCCGGGTGTACCGCCTGAACATCGCCATAGAGACGGTGTGGATAATCCTCATCGTGCCGTTCACCAAGTGGATCCACATCTTCTTCCGCCCGCTCGCGGTCTATTTTCAGCACGTAAGAAAAGAAGCCGAGGCCGGCACGGCTTTCACTCTTTCATTGGGTAAATAAGGAGAAACTATGGCAGACATCAAGGAACTGGAAGCGCAGGTAGCGGCCCTCAAGGCCGACGTGGAAACGCTCAAGGCCAACGCCCCGGAGGACAAACTCTCCATGGTGGTGATGAGCGGCGACATGGACAAACTGCTGGCCTCGTTCATTATAGCCACGGGCGCCGCGGCCATGTTCGAGAAGGTGGTGATGTTCTTCACTTTCTGGTCCATCCCGGCCCTGAAGGACCCCAACAAGACCGTGTCCAAGGACGTGGTCTCCAAGATGTTCGAAGTGATGCTCCCCAACGGCGCCGACGGCACCAAGCTTTCCCAAATGAACATGGGCGGCATGGGCAAGGCCATGATAAAAAGCATCATGAAGAAGCACAACGTGATGACGCTCGGCCAGCTGATGAAGACGGCCGCCGACTCCGGCGTGCAGATCTACGTCTGCCAGATGAGCATGGACCTGATGGGTTACAAGATGGAAGAGATGATAGATTATCCCAACCTCAAGAGCGCCGGCGTGGGCAAGTTCCTGGCCGAGGCCGGCAGCAGCAAGTCGTCGCTGTTCATATGATTTCGGAAAATTAACGGAGGTTAAATGAAAAAAGTAAAACTGTTAGCTGTTCTAGCCGTGGCCGGCCTGGCCGCGAACGCTTACGCCACCAACGGCGACAACCTCATCGGCGTGGGCCCCACCTCGCGCGCGATGGGCGGAACTGGCATAGCGGCCCCGCAGGACGCCATCAGCGCCATCTTCTCCAACCCGGCTGCTTTGTCGCAGCTCGAGGGTTCGCAGTTCAACTTCGCCGGCACGTACTTCGCGCCGGCGGTCAAAGCGACCGTCGTGCAGCCCGGCGCCTTCGGCGGCAACTGGAGCGCCAAGAGCCAGGACGCGGCTTACGCCGTGCCGGCCATAGGCCTCTCCACCCCCATGAACGACAAGATGACCTTCGGCATAGCCGCCTACGGCGTGTCCGGCATGGGCGTGGACTACCGCGGCAAGGACCCCAGCAAGACCAACACCAAGGTGTCGGTCATGAAGTTCGTCCCGGCCCTGTCCTACAAGTACGGCGCTTTCACCTACGGCGCCGGCCTGGACATCGACTACCAGGCCGCCGACTTCGGCGCGGGCCTTTCCCACAACTACGCGCTCGGCGCCCGCCTGGGCGCGGGTTACGAGTACAGCAAGTGGAACTTCGGCCTTACTTATGTGACCCCGCAGAACGTCAAGCACGAACGCATCTACGACTTCGACGGCACGGGCGGACCCTCGCAGACCTTCAACGGCTTCGACACGCTCGAACTGGAGAACCCCGCGCAGTACGGCGCCGGCGCCTCCTATAAGGGCCTCGACAAATGGGTGCTTTCCGCCGACGTGAAGTACGTGGACTGGGCCAACGCCAAGGGCTACAAGGACTTCGACTGGGAGTCCCAGACCGTGTTCGGCCTGGGCGCTCAGAACCAGACCACCGACAAGCTGACGCTGCGCGCCGGCTGGAATTACGGCAAGAACCCGGTGAAGAAACACGACGCCTTCAATATCAACGGCGGCGCGGCCACCACCATGGTGCAGGGCAAAGCCATGAGCAAGTTCGGTTACGAGTATTTCCGCATCATCGGCTTCCCCGGCATAGTGGAGAACCACCTGACGCTCGGCGCGGGCTACCAGTTCTCTCCCAGGTTCGCCCTGAACCTGGGCTACAAAAAGGCCTTCGCCAAGACCATCAAGGAAACCGACAGCACCGGCACCGTGGTGCTTAAGTCCAAGCTCTCCGAAGACGCTTACGACATAGGCCTCACCTTCAAGTTCTAAAGGACTTGCAGGCAAAAGAAAGGCCCCGCTGCGGCGGGGCCTTTTTATTTGGCGGGGGATACAGGTTAGTCGCGGTCCGCCGGGCAGGCCAGGCCTTTGGCGCCCAGTTTGCTTAGGACCCATACTATGGGGCAGGAGCTGCCTACCGTAAGCCGGAAGAACAGCCAGCCGGTGAGTAGCGCCGCCATGTAGTAGTCCGGGTTATTTTCTTTGCCGAGGAACAGGAACGCCGTGGTGGCCATAGCGGAGATGATTATGCCGGCTGTTTTCATTACTCCTCCATCCCTAACTTTCTGAAGAGCCAGATGGCCGGGCACCACTTGGTGAAGGCCGACTGCAGCAGGTTCAGGCCCACGAACACCGTAAGCCATACCCACCGCGTGTCCACATATAGCGTGAGCGTCACGCTCAACAGCACCATCACGCCGGCCAGCAGTCTCAACGCGTCATTAAGTTTCATGTATTCTCCATAAATAGGGACAGCGCCCTATTTTAATTTCTGCCTGTTTTGAATTTATGTGTGTTTTATATGTATTTTTCTGGGATTTGCTGATTTTTAAATAGGGCGCTGTCCCTATTTATTCGCCGGTGGCGCCGAGGAGGTCTTCGTCGGAGTCGGCTTCCGGGGCGGGCCGCGAGGGGCGGAGTTTGTGTTCCTGGTCCTTGAAGGCCAGGTAGTACAGCACCGGCACCGCCACGCGGCTTAAGAGCGTGGCCGCTATCTGCCCCGAGATGAGCGAAATAGCCAGCCCCTGGAAGATGGGGTCGAAGAGGATAACGCCCGCGCCCACTATTACGGCCAGCGCCGTAAGCAGCATGGGCCGAAAGCGCACCACTCCGGCCTCTATGACGGCCTCGCGCAGCGGCATGCCCTCGCGCACCTTCAGGTTTATGAAGTCCACGAGGATTATGGAGTTGCGCACCACAATACCCGCCGACGCTATGAAGCCTATCATGGACGTGGCGGTAAAGAACGCGCGCATGGCCCAATGGGCGGGGATTATGCCTATTAGCGCCATGGGGATGGCGGCCATTATTACTATGGGCGTAAAGAAGTCCTCGAACCAGGCAACCACCAGTATGTAGATGAGCACCAGCACCATGGCGAAGGCCAGGCCCAGGTCGCGGAACACCTCGTAGGTGATGTGCCACTCGCCGTCCCACTTTATGGCCGTCTCGGAGGAGCCGGCCGGCTGGCGGGTGAAATACTGGTTAATCTTGCCGCCGCGCGCCCGGGAGAGCTCGTCTATTTTTTTCTTGAGGTCCAGCACCGCGTACACCGGGCTTTCCGTGCCGCCGGCTATGTCGGCCGTAACGTAAGCCACGCGCTGCAGGTTCTTGTGGTAGATGGGCTGGTTCTCCAGGCCGTTCTCGGCCTTAACGAAGCTCGCCATGGGGATGGCGGTGCCGTTGGGCGAGAAGAACTTTATTTCCTTCAGCGTTTCCAGCCGCTGGCGCTTCTCCGGGGCCAGGCGCACCCTTATATCCACGGCCTCGGGCTCGTCCTCCACGTGGGCCGCGTCTATGTCCGCGCCGTTCAAGGACAGCGCCGCGGTCTGCACAATGTCCGCCGCCGCCACGCCGTTGAGCGTAGCTTTCTGGCGGTCCACCAGCAGGCGGGTAATGGGTTGGTCTTCGGGAATATAGGAATCCACGTCCACAATGCCCTCGGTCTTTTTGAGCAGGTCCTTTATATCCTCGGCCAGCGCCCGCTGGTTCTTGGGGTTAGGGTCGAACACTTCCACGAGCATGGTGGACATTACCGGCGGGCCGGGGGGAACTTCGGCCACCTGCACCCGGGCGCCGTAGCTGTCGGCTATTTTCTTGAGCGGGGCGCGCACGGCCACGGCTATGTCGTGGCTCTGGCGCTTGCGTTCACCCTTGTCGGATAAATTCACCTGGATGTCCGCCTGGTAGGGGTTCTGGCGCAGGAAGTAATGCCGCACCATGCCGTTGAAGTTGTACGGCGCGCTGGACCCGGCGTAGATCTGCAGGTCGCGCACTTCGGGCACGGCGGCCAGGTAGGAGGCCATCTCGGCCGCGGCGCGCTCGGTGCGGGTTATGGACGAGCTCTCCGGCATGTTTATGACCACCTGGAACTCGTTCTTATTGTCGAAGGGCAGCGTTTTAAAGATGACCAGCCGGAAAGCCACCATGGCCAGCGCCGCCGCCAGCAGGCCCGCTGTGAACAGCAGGAATTTTCTGCCGTTGGCGGGCTCGTAGATCAGTTTCTTCATGAGGGCGCGGTAGCTGCGGTCCAGCAGGCCTTCCTTGTTATGGTCGCAATGCTTGAGCGGCCATTTCTCCACCACGCGGGCGTACAGCCAAGGCGTAAAGGCGAAGGCCACGAACAGCGAGAACAGCATGGCCACCGACGCGCCTATGGGGATGGGGCGCATGTAGGGGCCCATAAGGCCGCTCACAAAGGCCATGGGCAGAATGGAGGCTATCACGGTCCACGTGGCGAGGATGGTGGGGTTGCCCACTTCGTCCACGGCGTTGAGGATATTGCGCCACAGCGAGTTCTTGCGGTTCATGGCGCAATGGCGGTTTATGTTCTCCACCACCACAATGGCGTCGTCCACCAGGATGCCTATGGAGAAGATCAGCGCGAACAGCGTGATGCGGTTGAGGGTATAACCGTAGAGGTAATACACCAGCATGGTGAGCGCGAGCGTTACGGGGATGGCCACCAGTACCACGGCCGCCTCGCGCAGGCCCAGCGTCAGCGCTATCAGCAGCGTCACGCTGAGCGTGGCCAGCAGCATGTGGTAAATGAGCTCGTCGGATTTGGCCTTGGCGGTCTCGCCGTAATTGCGCGTGACGGTGAGGTTGATGCCGTCGGGGATCTCGCGGCCTTTCATGGCCTCCACCTTGGCGAGTATCTCGCGCGAGACCTCGGTGGCGTTGGCGCCGCGGCGCTTGGCCACGGAAATGGTGACCGCCGCTTTGCCGCCGGAGATCTTCACCGGGGAGGCGGGGCCGGCCAGCATGGTGACCGAGCGTTCGTCCTCGTCGGGGCCGTCCTTCACGTCGGCCACTTCGGAAAGCTTCACGGGGTGGCCGTCGTACACGCCCACTATGATGCTCCTCAGGTCCTCGGCGCTGCGTATGAAGGCGTCGGTCTCGGCAAGCAGTTTGGTGTCGCCGTTGTTGTAATGTCCCGCGGGCAGGCGGGCGTTGGACATCTTGATGACCCCGGCCAGCATGGAGGGGGTAAGGCGGTGGCGGGCCAGGGCCGCCGGGTCGAAGTGCACTATGAACTGCCGCTTGTGGCCGCCTATGATGCGGGTCTCGGACACGTTGGCCACGGAATTTATCTCGGTCTGGATGCGGGCGGCGGCGCGGCGCAGGGCGTAGCCGTCGCGGCCTTCTCCCCACAGCGTCAGGGCCAGCACCGGCACGTCGTCGATGGCGCGGAACTTTATAAGCGGCTCGCCGGCGGCCTTGGGGAACAGGTCGCGGTTATCCAGGGTTTTTGTGTAGATGAGGTTGGCGGCATCCTCGGGGGCGGTGCCCACCTTGAAGCGCACCGTGAACATGGCGAAGTTGGGATAGGCTATGGAGTAGATGTATTCCACGCCGGGTATCTCCCAGAGCTTGCGCTCGCCCACTTCCACCAGGTGCTTCTCTATTTCTTTGGGCGCGGCGCCGTAGAACGGCACCATGATGTCGAACATGGGCACGTTTATCTGGGGCTCTTCCTCGCGGGGCAGCTTGAACGTGGAGAATACGCCCAGCAATATGAAGGTTATGATGAGGATGGGGGTAAGGCGCGAGCCTATGAACCCCTGGGCCATGCGGCCGGCCATTCCGTATTTGTGTTCGGTGTTCTGCATGTGGTTCTCCGTTACTTGGACAGGCCGGCGGACATTTCGTTCACGGCCGCGGTGTCGAGGGTTTCAGACGCCAGCAGCAGCTGGGCGTGGTAGAGGTTTAGCTTGTAAAGGGTCTCGTAATAGGCCGCTTCCGCCTGAAGGACCGAAGCCTGCGCGCGCAACACTTCCAGCACGCTCTGGCGGCCCTGGCGGTACAGCGGGCGGAACAGCTCCAGCGACTGGCGGGCTTTTTCCACCGTCGCTTTGGCCACCGGCAGGGTTTCGCGGGCCGCGTTATAGTTGTTAAGCGCGTCGGCCACTTCCAGGCCGGCCTGGCGGCGGGCTTCGGCCAGGCGGCTCATGGCCATGTCGGACTGGGCGCGGGCGGTTTCCTTGCGGGCGAAATAGCCGGGGTCGCCCAGCGGGATGGTGAGCCGCAGGCCCAGCATGCGGTTGTCCTTGAAATCGCTCAGGCTTTGGGAATTGGTCTCCCAGGAACCGAAGGCTTCCACCACCGGCAGCACCGAATTGGCCTGCATGGCCTCGCCGGTCTTGTAGATCTGCGCCGCTTTCTCCAGCGCCATTATGTCGCGCCTGCCGCCGGAAGCGGCCGCGGCCAGGGCCTGGCGGTCGCGGGCCGGGTAGGCGGCCTCTTTGAGTTCGCCCTCGGCGCCCACTTCGGCGGCCGGGTCCAGCCCCAGGGTAATGGCCAGTTTCTGCCGCTCCAGTTCCAGCGCCTTGTCCCAGCCTACCTTGTAGCCGCGCAGGGTGGAAAGAATGGCCTCGGCGCCGTAATAGTCGGAACCCAGTACCATGCCTTTATCCTTAAGCATCTGTGCGGTCTTAAGTTCGGTCTCGGCGGCGCGCACGGTCTCTCCGGCCAGGCCGGCCAGGCGTTCGCGCAGCAGCACGGTGAGCCACTGGTAGGTTATCTTAAAGGTAACGCCTGCGCGGGCGCGCTCGTAGCCGTTCTGGGCCGCCTCGGTGCCCAGCTTGCCCATCTTTACCGCGTTGCTCACCGCGAAACCGGTGAATACCGGCACGCCGGCTTCGATCCCCGCCATGTAGTTGCGGGCCGGGTCGGGGTCGTTTATAGTGGCCATGGAAGCCATGGAGAAAGTGCCCTGCTTCATGGCCGTGGCGAAGGCGTACACCGGATCCGTGCCGTCAGTGTACATGCCCTTGAGCTTGAACCCGCCCAGGCGGGCCAGGCGGGCCTGAGAGAGCCCGGCTTTGGCGCCGGTAACGGCGGCCGCCTGTTCCTTTAGTATATTGTCGGCCTTCAGGCCTTTGTCCACGGCCTCGCCAAGAGTGACCCCGGCCATGGCCGGGGCCGCGGCGAGGATAAAAGCGAGAGTTAAAGCGTTCTTCATTACTGCCTCCAGTTGTTTGCCTGCATATATGAGATGCGGGCCGGGGCAAAAAGTTTCACCCTGGAGCGGTAATCTTGTCGAGGCGGGCGCTTAGAGGCGCTTGAGGAGGGCGGCGGTCTTGAGGTTCATGCGGCGGCGCAGGGCCGGGGTGGCGTCGTCCATGCCGGCCAGGTGCAGGGCGCCGTGGGCGGTAAGGACCAGCAGTTCGGTGAGGAGCGAATGCCCCATGTTCCTGGCCTGGCGGGCCGCCACTGGCACGCAGACGTAGATCTCGCCCCATGGGGCGCCGGGGAAGTGAGGCGCGGGGAGGTTGAAGGCTATAACGTCCGTCAGGCGGTCTTTGGCGAGAAAGCGTTTATTGAGTTTCTTTATCCCGGGGCCGTCCGTAAGTATGAGGTTCACCGCTTTTCCGGCGTGGCGGCCCAAGCCCAGGGTTGCGGTGCGCGCGAGCGCCCGTGCCGCCGCCTTAAGTTCAGCCGGGGGCTTCAGGTCGAAGAAAACGTTGGCCGGCATCAGGGGTGTTCCTCTTCCCAGCTATCGTAGGCGTTCAGGATGTCCTTGACGAGGGGGTGGCGGGCCACGTCCCTGGCCGAAAAATTAACGAACTTCACTCCGGAGACTTTTTTGAGGATGCCGCGCGCCAGCACCAGGCCGGAGCGGTCCTTTTCCTGCAGGTCTATCTGCGTTACGTCCCCGGTAACCACCATCCGCGAGCCCATGCCCATGCGGGTGAGGAACATCTTCATCTGTTCCGGCAGGGTGTTCTGCGCTTCGTCGAGGATAATAAAGGCGTTCTCCAGCGTGCGGCCGCGCATGTAGGCCAGCGGCACCGTCTCTATGATCTCGTCCGCGCGCAGCGCCCGGAACTTCTCCGGGCCCAGCAGGGCGTGGAAAGCGTCGTAAAGGGGGCGCAGGTAGGGGTTCACCTTCTCGGCTATATCGCCGGGCAGGTAGCCAAGTTTCTCGCCGGCCTCTACTATGGGGCGGGTGAGGATTATGCGCTTCACTTCCCCGGCGCGCAGGGCGCGCAGGGCGCAGACGGCGGCCAGGTAGGTTTTGCCGGTGCCGGCGGGGCCCACTCCCACTACCAGGTCGTTGGCCAGGATGGCTTCCACGTATTTTTTCTGATTGTCGGTGCGGGGCTTCACCAGTTCGCCGTAATGGGTTTTGTAGAGGGCGCCGTCCGGCGGCGGGGGGGGCGCGTCCTGGGGTTTGGCGTCCGCGGGGGCCAGGCGCACCGCGTAGAACTCCTCCAGGGTCTGGCGCAGGCGGCGCACGGTCTTCTCCGCGGCGGCCGGCGCGCCCTTTATGGTAAGCTCCGCGCTTTCCGTCTCCGGGTGGTGCCGCACGAAGATCTGCACTTTCATGGCGCGTTCGAGTTCGCGCAGGTCCTCGTCCTGGGTGCCCAGGATGGTCAGGATCTCCTCGCGGTTCTTAAGCGTGAACTTCCTGCCGTTCATTGCCACTTGGAAATGCCGCGCGGGATCACCACTATGCCGTCGGGGTCGATGTAATAATGCTGGGCGTCCTGGTCCGCGTTGTAGCCTATGGTGGTCTTGGCCTCTATGGTGTTGTAGCGGTCCATGATGACCTTCTTCAGGCGCGAGCCCGCCTTGATCTCGCAGGCGTCCATGATGATGCAGTCTTCCAGCTGGCACTTCTCGTGGATGACCACGTCGTTGGCCAGGATGCAGCGCTTGAGCGAGGACTGCTGGATCACGCAGCCGTCGCATATCATGCAGTCCTGCAGGTTGGATTCTATGATCTTGGCCGGGGCGGTGGTGGCCCGGGCGTCCTGGATGGGCCACTGCTTGTTATTGAGGTCCAGCTTGGGCTTGGCGCCCAGCAGGTCCATCTGCGTCTGCCAGAAGGACTCCAGGGTGCCCACGTCGCGCCAGTAGTTCTGCTCCTCGTACGGCTTTATGCCGGGCAGTTTCTGCTCGTTGAAGTTGTAGCCGAAGACGCGGTAGCGCTTGTGGATGTTGGGCAGTATCGTCTTGCCGAAGTCCAGCGCCGCAGTCTCGCCGGATTCCTCGTGCAGGATCTTTACCAGCGCGTCGTAGTTGAAGATGTAGTTGCCCATGGAGGCCAGCGCCGCGTTGGGGTTGCCGGGCATGGGCTTGGGGTTCTTAGGCTTCTCTTCGAAGCCGGTGATGCGGTTCTTGGCGTCCACTACCACGGTGCCAAAGCGGGACGCCTGTTTGAGCGGCACGGTGATGGCCGCCACGCTCACGTCGGCCTTGTTGGCTACGTGGAAATCTATCATCTGCTGGATGTCCATGCGGTAGATGTGGTCCGCGCCGAAAATGGCCACCAGGTCGGGTTTATAATCGTTGATGAGGTTGAGGTTCTGCTTCACGGCGTCGGCGGTGCCGCGGTACCACATCTCGCCCAGGCGCATCTGCGGGGGGACCACCGTGATGAAGTGGCTCTTGGTGATGCCGCCCAGGTTCCAGGTGGAGCGCAGGTACTCTATGAGCGACTGCGACATGTACTGCACCAGCACGTAGTTGGAGTAGATGCCCGAGTTGATGAAGTTGGAAAGCACGAAGTCGATGATGCGGTACTTGCCGCCGAACGGTACGGCCGGCTTGGAGCGTTCCTTGGTGAGCGGGTACAGGCGCTCGCCCTTGCCGCCGGCCATGATGATGCCTATCGTTTTCATTTTAAACCCCTTTTGAGTCCGCTAAGTCCGCCCGGTTCAGCTTATGGCGTCCATGATCTCGCGCAGGTCGCGGCCCTGGCACAGGAACACGGGTTTGTCGTCGAAAGTGTAATGCTTGATGCGCTGCAGGCGCAGTTCGTGCGTGGCCGCGGTCAGGTCTTCCAGGGCCTTGGCCTCGCGGCAAACTATCATGTCCGGCTCGTCGAGGCCGCAGGAGGTGAAGATGTTCTCCTGGATGTCCTTGTAGCGGTTCACTACCGCGGCGCGCTCCCCCATCAGCTTGGCGCGCTCGGCTTCCGCGAGTTCGTACCAGTTGTGCGTCTTCACCACCGGGTGCAGCAGCATGTAGCGGTAGCGGCCGAAAGTGTCTTTGGGCAGGAAGCCGAAATCCAGGTCTTTTTTTGCCGTGGCCGGGTCCGCGCCCTGATGCACGCCCAGGTAACAGTAGGACGGGGTGAAGTAGCGCCCGGCGCCGGCGGAGAAGGTGCGCGCGCCTACCTCCTGCAGGTAGGGCAGGTCGTCGGACATGCGCCAGAAGAGGATGTCCGCGTCGGAGCGCAGGCCCGATACCATGTAGGTGCGCAGGAACAGCTTCTCCTGGGCGGAGCCCACCATGTTCTCGAACTCCTGCTTGGCGGCGATCTTTTCGTTGGAGATGAGCCGGCGGAACTCCGGCTGCAGCTTCACTAACATGAAGCTGGAATAGATGTTGGCGGGCTTTTTAGTTTTTTCCATCTTTCTCTCCCTGCGCCTGCGGTTCCGGGGCCAGGTATACGGAGGTGTGCTCCAGGATCTCCACCTCTTCCGCGGTCTCCAGGCCGGTCCTGATCTCCGTTACCAGGAAGCGGCGGCCGCCGCGCTCCAGCAGTTCGCCGCGCGGCAGCAGCAGCGCGTTGTTATTGCGGCCCACGAATAGCGTGCCGTTGAACTGTTCGCCCACTTTGATGCCGTCCTTCATGTCCGTAACTTCCAGCCAGAGGCGGCTGTAATACGGAGAGCCCTTCAGGGGGACAAAATCGGTCAGCACGGTGGAATACTTTTTCCCTGGGTCGCGGACGTGCTCTATCTCGGCGGTCATGTTCTTGCCCAGCTTGGAATAAAGGGGGTCCGTGTTCTTGGCGATAAGGACTACCTTGCGGGCTATGGTGAAAAGGCGGTCGCCGCGCAGTACCCGCGTCTTGGGCTGGATGTAGATGTTGGTCAGTACGCCCGGAGTTTCGGGGACGATGTTGAAATACTTGTAGACGTCTTTCCAGCGGCGCTCGGTCTGCTCTTTGTCTTCCTCGGTGGAAGAGTCCAGGAGTGCTGCCATCTCGGTGGAGACCATGCGGCCTATTATGGTTTTGGGCGTGACGAAATCGAACAGGTCGGCCTGCATGTCCTCTACGCGCCCGTCGAACGGCGCGAAGACGTCGTAAGTGTCCTGGGCCGTGGTTATGCCGGTGATCGGGGACATCACCTCTATCGTGCCCACCTTGATGTTCTTCTGCACGGTGCGGTCCAGCGGCAGCCACTTGCGCGGCAGGATAGGGGCTTTTGCGCCGGCGGGTACCTGCGCGGCGTTCTGGGCCGGGGCGGCCGCCGCGGCCGGGGCTGGCGCGGCTTTGGCCGGAGCGCCGGAACTGACGACCTTCCTGACCGGGGCGGCTTTCTGCCGGGGCGCCGCGAAAGCGGGCGCGGCCAGCAGCAGCGCGGCGAGGCTAAGCGGTAGTTTTTTCATCTAATTTTTTGAAGGCTTCCCAGGTCCAGGGCATCTTCTCGGCGAAGATCTCCCGTATGGCCACGGCGAACTGCTGTATCTCGTACTGCGCGTGGCTGTCCAGCCGCAGCTTCAGGAAGTTCAGCAGGCTGCGCGCGTTGATGGTCCAGTGGAACTGCGTATACTGCGCCACCGGCAGCACCATGCGGGCCATTTCGCGGGCGGCGCCGGCGTCCAGCAGTTCTTTGTAAGCTTCGTAAGAGGCTTTGATGGCCTTGTCGTAGGCGGCCAGCATCCGGGCCTGGTCCAGGGCGCCCGCGCGCACGGATCCCTGCCGGTTTATCTTGTCCTGCCCGCGGAAGGCCTCCGGGGCGTAGAACTCGTCGTGCACCTCGGTGTAGCGGGCGGAGATCTCGTTGTAGGAGGCTATGCGGTGGCGCATCCATTGCCGCGCCACGAAGATGGGGCACTTTATGTGGAACTGGAAGACCGAGTGTTCGAACGGGGAGAAGTGGCCGTGTTCCAGCAGGTACTCGATCAGCTTCTTGTCCAGGGCCTCGCCCTTGGAGACCGAGCCGAAAGAGACGCGCGCGGATTCCACCGCGCGCTGGTCCCCGCCCATGAACTCTATCAGCCTGACAAAACCCTTGTCCAGGACCTTATGCAGGTCCTTATCCTGTTTTAGAACGGCGTCCGACATGTTCCCTCCGCGGCCGGGACGGCCGCAACCTTTTTGGAAAAGTGAGATAAAATTATATACTTTTCAAAGTCTTATTAAAAGGGAGCCGATCGTGAAAAAAATTTCCAAAAATGGCGCGGCCCTGGCGCGCAGCGGCGACCTGGCGGCGCTTGCCCGGATAATGCGCATCCTGCTGGCGCCTGGCGGCTGCCCGTGGGACCGCAAACAGACGCATTCCACGCTGCTCAAATACCTGCGCGAGGAAGCCGGCGAGGTGGCCACTGCCGTGCGCCGCAAGGACTGGGCCAACCTGAAAGAGGAACTGGGCGACGTGCTGCTGCAGGTGGTGTTTCACAGCGCGCTGGCCGAGGCCGCGGGCCGGTTCCGGCTCTCCGACGTGATACGGACGGTAAATTCCAAGATGGTGCGGCGCCACCCTCACGTTTTTGGCGGCGGCAAGCTTGAGACTTCCGCCCAGGTGCTGCGCCAGTGGAAGAAGATAAAAATTGCGGAGAAGGCCCGCGTGCGGGGGGGCAAGCGTTGACCCCGGCCTCCCTTGCCAGGCTCATCTGCCCGGAATTCCGGTTCGGCAAGGCCGACTTGTCGGAGGCCGCCCGGCTGGTGGAGCTGGGGGTTGGCGGTTTCTGCTTTTACGGCGGCACGGCCGACGAGGTGAGGGAGGCTTCCCGCTCGCTCAAGGCGCTTTCGCGCACGCCGCTGCTGATAGCCGCGGACTACGAGAACGGGCCGGGGCAGTGGGTGCGCGGCGCCACCGAACTGCCCACCAACATGGCCATAGGCGCTTCCGGTTCGGAGGCGCTGGCCCGGCGCAAGGGCGGCATCACCGCGCTGGAGTCGCGGGCGCTGGGCGTGGACTGGGTGTTCGCGCCCGTAGTGGACCTGGCTTCCCGCCCGGACAACCCCATAGTGAACGTGCGCGCTTACGGCGAGGACCCCGGGCTGACGGCCCGGCTGGCCGTCGCCTACCTTTCCGGCCTGAACTCCCAGGGCGCGCTGGGCTGCGTTAAACATTTCCCCGGTCACGGCGCGACGGCTACGGATTCCCACCTGGCCCTGCCCGTGCTGGAAAAAAGCCTGCACGGGCTTGAACGGGAAGACCTGCGGCCGTTCGCGGCGCTGGCCCGGCAGGCGGATTCTGTGATGGCCGGGCACCTGACGGCTCTGGCTCTGGACGAAAGCGCGCCGGCGTCCCTTTCGCGCGCGGCCCTTACCGGCCTGCTGCGGGAAAAACTTAAGTACAACGGGCTCATAGTCACGGACGCGCTTAACATGAAAGCCGTGGCCAGGGACCCGGCGGCCGGCGTGAAGGCTTTTTGCGCCGGGGCGGACATGCTGCTCTGCCCGGAGGACCCTTTTGCGCTGCACGCGGAACTGGCGCGCGCTTTTAACGACGGGCAGATAACCGGCTCCGCCGTGGCCCTCGCGGTTTCCCGCCAGGAGGCGCTGGTGCGAAAACTGTCCCCGTTCCGGTCTTCGCCGCCCCCTTTGGACGCCCTGCGCTGCCCCGAACACCTGGCTTTCAACGCCGAAGCCGCGCCAGCCTGCCTGGCCTGGCTGCCCGGCAAGCCGGATTTTGAATTCAGACCGGGGGACATAGTGGGCTATTTCGAACCGCTCACGCCGCCGTCCGCCTGGAAGGGGGCGGCCTTCGTGGGAGAGTTGATAAAGCTCGGCGTCCGCGTCGAGCCCTACCAGCCAGGCTGCGGCATGCGCCTGGCGGCGGGGATATTCTCCAGGCCGCGCGCTTTCAGCGGCAGCATCAACCTCTCCGAAGAGGAAAAACTGGTGCTGGAGGCGGCTATAAAAGGCGCCGGAGCGTCGGTGATAGCGGCCTTCGGCAGCCCCTTCGTGCTTGGCGGCCTTGAGCATAAACCTTCGGCCGGGCTTTGCGCGTTCTGCGCGCTGCAAGATTTTCAGCTGGCGGCGGCGCGCGTGCTTGTGCGGCGCGCCAAAGCCGGCGGCACCATACCTGCGGTTATTGGAGACCTATGAACGAAACGGCTGTTTTCGAGCGGATGACGGGCCTTGCGGCGGTGGACTACGCGCTGCTGGGCGCTGCGGTGCTGGCGCTTTTTTTGATCTCTTATTTCAAGGGGCGCGACGAGAGTGATACCAAGGATTACTTCCTGGGCAACCGCAAGACCCCGGTCTGGGTGGGTACGCTGTCTTTTGTGGCCACCGAGATCAGCGCCATGACCATAGTGGGCATCCCGCCCATAGGGTTCACCGAGAACTGGCAATACCTGCAGTTCTTCATAGGCTCGGCCACGGCGCGCATCCTGATAGCGTTCTTCTTCATCCCGGCCTTCTACCGGTTCAACTGTACCACCATCTACGAGTTCCTCAAGCACCGCTTCGGCGCCCAGACGCAGTACGCGGGCTCGGCGTTCTTCTTTGTGACGCGGCTGTTCGCTTCCGGCGTGCGGCTGTACGCGGCATCCCTGGCTGTTTCCGTCATTATGGGCTGGCCGCTGGCCAACACCATAGGGTTCTTCACTGTGATCAGCATCATCTTCATCGGTTTCGGCGGCATAAAGGCGGTGCTGTGGACAGGCACTTTTGAGACCATAACTTTCTACCTGGCAGGGGGCGCAGTGGCCGGCTGGCTGCTCTTGCATATCGACGGCGGTTTCTCCGGGGCCTGGCAACTGGCGTCCGAAGCCGGCAAACTGTCCGTGTTCAACGTGGGCTGGGGCACCAAGGACCCCAACCTGCTGTGGGCGGCGGTGCTTAACGGCGTATTCGGTTCCATGGCGGCTTTCGGCACGGACCAGGAACTGATGCAGCGGCTGCTGACGCTGGAGACGCGCCGGGAGAGCCAGAAGACCATTGTGGCCACTATTTTCGCGAGCCTGCCGCTGACGGCGCTTTACCTGGGTATCGGGACGCTGCTGTTCGTGTTCTATAAGCAGCACCCGGCGCTTGTGCAGCCGGAGAACGCCGACAAGATACTCTCCCACTTCACGGTGCACGTGCTGCCGGCCGGGCTGAAGGGGCTGGTGCTGACGGCGATAGTGCTGGCGAGCATAGACTCGCCGCTCTCTTCGCTGTCCTCGTCGTTCATTACGGATATCTACCGGCCGCTGATCCGGAAGGCGGAGGACGAGCGGCATTATCTTTTCATGTCGAGGGTGAGCGTGGTCTGTTTCGGGCTGCTGCTGGCGGGCATCGCCTGGCTGTGCGCGGCGGGGGCCGGGCGCATGCTGTGGCTGGCTTTCAAGGTGAACGGGGTTACGGCGGGCAGTTTGCTCGGCGTGTTCCTACTGGGCCTGTTGACCAAGCGCGTGGGCAACCGCGGCAACGTGGCGGCGATGCTGCTGAGCGCCGCGCTGGCGGGTTTTGCGCTGTACCTGTCCGAACAGGGCTACCCTATCGGCTGGAGCTGGATCGTGGTGATCGGCACCGTCTCCACCTTCACGCTGGGCTGGCTCTTCGGCCGCAAGCCGGAACAATCCACTCCGCAACGGCGCCCATTGCGTTGCCCGAATTGTGACAACTGGTGAGTAAAGAACCCGCGCTTGGGGAGCGGGTTCTTTATTTTGACGGGGAGCGCGTTTTAGTTGACGTGCTTCATCAGGTGCTCTTTGCGCTTCTTGATCTCCGCTTCGAGCTTCTCGATGGTCTCCTGGGTCTTTTCCTTGGTCTCTTCCATCCAGTCGTTGAGCTTCTCGCGGGTCTCTTTGCCCGGCGCCGGCGCGTACAGCACGCCCAGGATGGCGCCTATCAGGCCGCCCACTACGAAAGCTCCTATTATCTCGCTGCCTCTGTTTTCTGACATGGTGTCCTCCAATAAATCCTGTAGTCCGTTCCTTCCTATATTATACTTCTCCGCGGCCCCCGCGCAACAGGCCCCGCTTCAACTCACGTAAAATGTTCCCCAACGGGGGTCCGTCAACTCATCTAAAATGTTCCCGTACGGTTTTAGCTAAAAAACCGCAGTTCGGGAGACATTATGATGACCCTGTCCGCAAGGAGGGAATACGTGAGACAAC
>JACRER010000071.1 GCA_016234365.1 Elusimicrobiota bacterium
GCGAAGAGCACCAGCGCCAGCGTGGCCAGGGACGCCAGCCGCACCACCTGCCGGCGCGAAAAGCCTATCTTCTCCAGCCGCAGCGCGAAGTGGTCCTTGCTGCCCAGGAACGGCGAATGGCCGCGGCGCAGGCGCATCACGGAAACGAAGACCGTGTCGTAGATGGGCACCGCCAGGATGAACAGCGGCGCGTAAACGCCCAGCGGGTTCACGTCGGAATACCGCGTCCCCATGGCCAGCAGCGCCAGCACGAAACCGCAGAACAGGCTGCCGGAATCGCCCATAAAGATCTTGCGGCTTTTGGAGAGGTTGTACGGCAGAAAGCCCGCCGCGGCGCCGGCCAGCGAAGCCGCCGCGAAATTCACGTAGATAGACTCGGAGGGGAATGAGATCAGCAGGAAGCCGAAAGCCCCCAGCGCCGCCTGCCCGGCGGAAAGCCCGTCCATGATGTCGATGATATTGAAAGCGTTGGACACCCCAACTATCCAGATCACGCTCAAGGCGAAGGCCAGGTAGTCCGGCTGGATGAAGTTGATGCGGATGCCGTACAGCGCGGTGAACCCGGCCACTATGAACTGCACCGCGAACTTGGTCTTGAAACCCAGGCCGTGCGGTTTATACATGTCGTCTATCAGGCCGAGCGTGAACATCACGCCCCCGCCCAGCAGCATGATGCGCAGGTCATGCAGCGTACCCGTAGGGAAGGACGTGTAGAACCGCATCGTCAGCAGCGAGATCGTGAACGCCGCGAAAATGGCCGCCCCGCCCAACAGAGGGGTCGGCGCCTTGTGCGTCTTGATGTCCGTAGGGCTGTCCAGGTGCCCGAAGCGCAGCGCGAACGCGCGCAGCAGCGGCGTCAGGACCAGCGACAGCACCAGCGGCAGCGCGAAGGCGCCCAGGTAAAGACCGGAGTTGCGCAGCAGGTCATTCATATTGTTTGAGTATCCCCGCTATCCGGCGCAGGCTGTCGTCCACCGGCGGCAGCCGCCGGCCCAGGGCCGCAAAAAGTTTATCGGTCTTCAGCCCCGCCGTCAGTGGGCGCGCGGCCGGCTGGCCCAGTTCGGAGGTCAGTTTAGGCTCAAGGAAGGCGGGATCGAAGCCGAACGCGCCGCAGGCCCTCAGGGCGAACTCGTAGCGGTTCAGCCAGTCGGGGCCGACCACGTTATAGACCCCGGAGGCGCCTTTCTCCGCCAGGTCCAGCACGGCGGCGCAGAGTTCGGGAGCGTAGGTGGGGTTGGAATACTGGTCGCGCGGGACGCGCATCCTGGCGCCCGCCCGGTGATTGCTGATAAGCTGCATGATGAAATTCCTGGAGGCCGTGTCGTGGTTATAAACCACGGTAGTGCGCACGGACAGGGCGTCCTTCAGCGCCAGGCAGGCGCTCTCGCCCTCCAGCTTGGTGCGCCCATAGACGCTCAGCGGGTTCACGGGGGCGTCCTCGCCGTACGGGCCGGCTTTCCCGTCGAACACGTACTCGGTGGAGAAGTAGACCAGTTTAGCGCCCGCCTTGCGGCATTCCTCCGCCACCAGCGCGGGGCCTTCGGAATTTATCTTCTCCGCCAGCGCGGGATCTTTCTCGCAGCCGTCCACGGCGGTGAGCGCGGAGCAGAGCAGCACCAGGTCCGGCCGGGACTTTTCGAAGGCGGGCGCCAGGGTTTCCGGGCGCGCCAGGTCCAGATACAGGAACCCCTGCCCGGCCAGCGCGGTGCCGTAAACCTCTATCCTGCGCCTCACGCACAGCGAGGACAGGGCCTTGCCGACCTGCCCGTCGGCGCCTATAATAAGCGTTCGCATCAGTGGAAATCCGCCCGGCGAAGAAAAAGCCTCATCTGCAGGATCTTCAGCACGCCCTTCACGGCGTCCTTGTAATTTATCTTTTTCCCCTCCTGCCGGGAGCGGGAGGTGTAGACTATCGGCACTTCCTCGAAACGCAGCCCCAGGAAGGCCGTCTTACAGGAGATCTCGGCCTCTATCTCGAAGCCGTTGGAGACCAGGGCCAGCCGCCGCAGCAGCGGCGTCCGGAAAGCCTTGTAGCAGGTGTAGGAATCGCTCATCTTCACGCCGAAAAGCGCGCTGACCAGGAAGGAAAGGAATTTATTGCCAGCCAGGTAAAGCTGGTTATAGGTCTCGGACCTGCCTGAAAGCATGCGCGAGCCGAACACCGCGTCGGCGCGCCCCTCCGCTATCGGGCGCACCACGTCCAGGATGTATTTAGGGTCGTACTCCAGGTCGGCGTCCTGCACTATGACCATCTCCCCGGCCGCCGCGTTGAAGCCGGTTATCAGGGCGCCGCCCTTGCCCTTGTTCTTCTCGTGCTTTATGAGCTTCAGTACAAAAGGGAACTCCCCGGCGGCGATAGCTTTCTCCACCCATTCCCGGGTGCCGTCCCTGGAACCGTCATCCACCACGATGACCTCTTTATCCAGCTGCAGCCCCGCGATGGCTTTCAGCACGGCCGGCAGCGTGCGCATCTCGTTATAAGAAGGGATGACAATGGTGGTCTTCATCGCAGATGAAATTATAACAAAAGAGGGACCCGCCCAAAAGCGCCCGCCCGTGGCTTTATCCCCCGGGCATTTAATATAATAAGTAAAGATAGAGACAGTCTGGAGGATAAATCATGAAAGTACCTATGGTGGACATGCTGGCCGGGTATCCCCCGATACGCGAGGAAGTGGAAGCCGCGGTAAAGACCGTATTCAACAAAGCCAATTTTATCCTGGGCGAAGAAGTAGCCAAGTTCGAAAAGGAATTCGCCGCCCATAACGGCGCCAAGTACTGCGTGGGCGTGGCCAACGGCACCGACGCGCTGCGCATGGCCTTCATAGCCAGCGGCATCAAGAAGGGCGACGAGGTGATCACCTCGCCGTTCACCTTCATCGCCACCTCCGAGACCATCTCCCAGGTCGGCGCCACCCCCGTCTTCGCCGACATCGACCCCGTAACCTACAACCTGGACCCCAAGTCGGTCGAGAAGAAGATCACCAAGAAGACCCGCGCCATCGTCCCGGTGCACCTCTACGGCTACCCCTGCGACATGGACGCCCTCATGGCGATAGCCAACAAGCACAACCTCCTAGTGGTGGAAGACACCGCGCAGGCCTTCACCGGCAAGTACAAACTGGGCGGCCGCGACTGGAAGTACCTGGGCAACATCGGCCACTGCGGCACCTACAGCTTCTTCCCGGCCAAGAACCTGGGCGCTTTCGGCGACGGCGGCGCGATAATCACCAACGACGATAAGATCTACGAGACGCTCAAACAGCTGCGCAACCACGGCAGCAAGGTGCGCTACCACCACGAGATGGAGGGCTTCAACAGCCGCCTCGACACGGTGCAGGCCGCCATCCTCTCCATCCGCCTCAAGCACGTGGAGAAGTGGACCGAGATGCGCAACGCCGTGGCCGCCAAGTACGCCGAAGCCCTTAAGGGCGTCTGCGTGCCCCCGGTCGTGCCGGCCAACGCGCGCCATTCGTTCAACTACTACACTATCCGCTTCGACAGCAAGGCCAAGCGCGACAACGCGCAGAAGCACCTGACCGAACTGGGGATAGCCAACCAGATCTACTACCCGATCGCCCTGCACCTGCAGGAAGCCTACGCCCACCTGGGCGGCAAGAAGGGCGACCTGCCGGTCTGCGACGCCGTAATGGACACCGTCTTCTCGCTGCCGATGTATCCGGAGCTCTCGGACGCGCAGATAAAGGCCGTCACCGACGCGGTGAAGGATTCCGTTAAAGTAGCGGCCTGAACGGAGGCACCATGAACTGGCGCGGCAGAAAAGTCTTCATAACCGGCGGCAGCGGCTTCATAGGCAGCCACCTGACCGAAAAACTCGTGACCAGCGGGGCCAAAGTCACGGCCCTGCTGGAATACACGCCGTACAACGACCTCGGCTGCCTGCGCCACGCGCCCAAACACGTCCTCTCCCAGATAGAGCTGGTAGCGGGCGACCTGCGCGACCCGGAAATGATCAGGAAGATGCTGCGCGGCAAGGACGTGGTGTTCCACCTCGGAGCCCTCGTCGGGATCCCGTATTCCTACGTGAACCCGCGCGAGGTCTTCGAGGTGAACGCCGTAGGCACGCTCAACCTGCTGCTCGCCGCCCGCGACGGCGGGGCCAGCAAGGTGGTCACCACCTCCACTTCGGAAGTCTACGGCACCGCGCTGTACACCCCCATAGACGAGAACCACCCCCTGCAGGCCCAGTCGCCTTATTCCGCCAGCAAGATAGCCGCGGACAAGATCGCCGAGTCCTTCCACAAGACTTATGGCGTACCGGTGGCGACGCTGCGGCCGTTCAACACCTACGGCCCGCGCCAGTCGGACCGGGCCATCATCCCGACCATAATCATCCAGGCCCTCAAGAAAAAGGAGATCAGGCTTGGGTCCCTCACGCCGCGCCGCGACATGAACTACGTGCTGGACACGGTCGACGGCTTCATAAAGACCGCGGAGTCCCCCCGCGCGGTAGGGCAGTTCATAAACATCGGCACCGGGCGCGACATCTCCGTGGGCGAAATGGCCGCGGCGATACTGAAGGTCATGGGTAAAAAGAAGCGCATAGTAACGACCAGCGACCGCAAGCGCCCGAAAGCCAGCGAAGTGATGCAGCTGCTCTGCGACAATACCAAGGCCAGGGAACTCATCGGCTGGGAGCCGAAAACCTCGCTGGAGGCCGGTTTAAAGCACACCATAGACTGGATAAAGAGCCATACCGAGGGTTATGACGCGGATAAATACCAGATCTGACCGCCGGCCCATGCACGCCGTGATAATCGCCGGCGGCGCGGGCACGCGCCTGCGCCCGTTCACCTTTTCCATCCCCAAGCCGCTGCTGCCGGTCGGGGAAAAACCGATACTCGAATACACCATCCGCCGCCTGCGCACGCTGGGCATCACCAACATCACGCTGACGCTCGGCTACGGCGCCGAACTCATAGAGGCCTACTTCGGGGACGGCCGCCGCTTCGGCGTGGACATTAAATACACCCGGGAAAAGAAACCCCTCGGCACCGCGGGGCCGCTGCGCCTGATACGCGGCCTCAAGGGCCCCGTGCTGGTAATGAACGGCGATATCATTACCCGCCTGGATTTCAACCGGCTTCGCAAATTCCACACCTCCAACGGCGCGGACATGACCATCGCCGTCCGCAAATACGCCGACAGGCTGCCCTTCGGCACCGTGGAGTTCTCCGGGGACTCGGTCACGGGCATCACCGAGAAACCCGCCACGCAATACCTGATCTCCACCGGCATCTACATGCTGGGCAAGGGCGCGCTGGAGGCGATCCCGCGTAACGCTTTTTTCACCATGCCCGACCTGATCAAGACCCTGCTCAAGCGCGGGCGCCGCGTGGTGAAATTCGAGTTCAAGGATTACTGGCTCGGCATCGAACAGGTCTCCCAGCTCGAAGAAGCCACGCAGACAGCCAAGGCCTGGACCGACCGCGCATGAAGCTTTCCGTTATCATCCCCGTCTATAACGAAGCGAACACGATCCTGGAGATAATCTCCAGGGTCCGAAACGTGCAGGTGGGGATGGAAAAAGAGATAATAGTGGTGGACGGCGCCTCCTCCGACGGCACCCGCGACCGGCTGAAGCGGGAAGAAGGCAGCCCGGACACGAAGATAATCTACGAAGACCGGCGCGAAGGCAAGGGCGCCGCGGTCCGCAAAGGCCTGGCGGCGGCCACCGGGGACATTTCCCTGATCCAGGACGCGGACCTGGAAGTAAGCCCCGAGGAATACCCCGACCTGCTCAAGCATATCGTCTCGGGCGAGACCGACGTGGTCTTTGGCTCGCGCTTCCTGGGCGGGGCAAAGTTCAGGGCCGCCAGCCTCTTCGCCAACAAGGTCATCCTTTTCCTCGCGAACCTGCTCTACGGCACGCGCCTCACCGATATCCTCACCTGCTACAAGGTCTTCCGGACCTCGCTGGTCAAGGACATGCGTTTCGAATGCCGCGGCTTCGATTTCGACTCCGAGCTGGCGGTAAAACTGCTTAAGCGCGGCATCAGGATCATGGAGATCCCCATCAGCTACGTCCCCCGCACCTACGGCGAGGGCAAGAAGATAAACTGGAAGGACGGCTTCCGCTCCGTCCACGTGGTGATACGCAACAGGTTCAACGGCGCCCTATGAAAGCCCTCCTCATCTATCCCCCTCAGCGGGACATGGTAAAAACCTCCATCCCCGGCTTCATCAACGAAAAGCTGGGTTACTACCCTCCGCTCGGGGTGCTGTATGTGGCCGCCTACGCCGAAAAGAATTCCTCTCACACCGTGGAAGTTTTGGACACGCAGGTGGAGGAACTGGACTACGAGGCCATAAAAGCCGAGGTGGCCCGCCGCAAACCCGACGTGGTAGGCCTCTACACCGTCAGTTTCGCGCTGGTGGACGCGCTGCGGGTGGCCAAAGCGGTCAAGGAAGCCGCCCCCGGCGTGCCGGTGGTCGCGGGCGGGCCGCACCCCACCATCTACCCCGATGAGACGCTGGCCCAGCCCAACATCGATTTTGTCATCTCCGGTGAAGGCGAGGTGCCGTTCCTGAAACTGCTGGAAGCGCTTTCCGGCAAAGGCCCGCTGAAGGACGTTCCCAACCTCACTTACCGCGATAACGGCGCCGTGGTCCGCACGCCGCAGCAGCTCCCGATACAGGACCTGAACGCCATCCCTTACCCCGACAGGAAGAAGATCCCTCATTCAAAGTATTACTCCGTCATCGCCAAGACCGCGCCGGTAACCACCATAGTCTCCAGCCGGGGCTGCCCGTTCGGCTGCTTCTTCTGCGCCACCAGCGGGCGCAAGTGGCGGCCGCGCTCCGTTGAGAATATCATGGGCGAACTGGAGGAGTGCGTAGCGCTGGGTATCCGGGAATTCTTTTTCTTCGACGACACTTTCTCCATAGACAAGAAGCGCGTACACGACCTCTGCGACGCCATCCTGGCGCGCAAACTGGATATCCTCTTCGACATCCGCACCCGGGTGGACACCGTGGACGAAGCCATGCTGGCCAAGCTCCGCAAGGCCGGCTGCGAGCGCGTGCAATACGGCGTGGAGGCCGGCACCGCGGAGATCCTCAAGGTGCTCAAGAAGGGCATAGACATAGACCGCATCAAGCACGTTTTCAAGCTGACCAAGTCCCTGGGCCTCACCTCCTTCGCCGATTTCATGATCGGCTCCCCGGGAGAAACGCGGGAACACATCAGGCAGACCGTGGCGTTGGCCCTGGAACTTAATCCCGATTTCGTGCAGTTCAGCATTACCACGCCGTTCCCGGCCACCGAAATGTACCAGGAAGCCCTTAACCGCAAGATCTTTACGGCGGACTACTGGAAAGAGTACGCGCTTTCCCCGAAAGAGGGCTTTGTCCCCCAGCTCTGGAACGAGCACCTCAGCCGCACGGAGCTGGAAGAACTCACGAAAGCGGCCTACAAGAGTTTTTACCTGCGGCCGGCCTACGTGCTTAAAAAACTGCTGCGGTTGCGCTCTCCCGGGGAACTGATGCACCACATCTCCGCCGGGCTGCACCTGCTGCGCGCCTGAGACCATGCCAGAAAACGTAAACTGCGCCGTCTGCGGCGGCTCCTCCGGAAAGCTCCGCTACACCGTGGAAGGGTTTAACCTTGTGGAATGCCGGTCCTGCGGCCTGCTGTACGTCAACCCGCGCCTTACCAAGGAAGAGCTGGCCGGCATCTATTCCTCCTCCGACTATTACCGCAGTAAAGACCCCATGACCTGCGGCTACACCGACTACATCTCGGACAGGGCCAACATAACCCTGACCTTCGAACGCCGCCTGCGGACGATGGAAAAAATGCAGCAGAAAGGCCGCATACTGGACTTCGGCTGCGCCAGCGGCTTCTTCCTGGACGCGGCGCGCGCGCGAGGCTGGGAGGCCCGCGGCGTGGAGATCTCCGGGTTCGCCTCCGCCTACGCCAGGGAGAAACTCGGGCTGGACGTACACACCGGCAGGCTGGCCGAGCTGAAGCTGCCCGACGGCCATTTCGACGCCGTCACGATGTGGGACGTGATAGAACACATGACGGACCTCGGGGCCGATTTTGCGGAGATAACCCGCGTACTTAAACCCGGGGGCTTGCTGGCCGTGCAGACGCCCAACGCCGGCAGCCTGATAGCCAGGCTCACCGGCGCCAACTGGGCCTGCCTGCGGCGTCCGTCGGAACATATTTTTTTCTTTTCCCCCCGCACCATCAAGGCTTTCCTGGAAAGCGCCGGCTACGAGGACGTCCGGGTGACGGGCGCCGACGCCGGCAAGGTCTGCGACGTGGATTTTGTACTCAACCGCCTGCGCGCCTACGGCGACACTTTCTTTTCCGCGGCCGCCAGGCTGGCAAAGTGGTCGGGCCTCGGCCGCAAGTCCGTCTACGTGAGCATCGGCGACAATATGATAGCCTACGCCAGAAAGAAGCGCGCGGCCTGACGCGCCGGGCAGGGTAACATGGAAAGAGTAAAAAAAGCCGTTCCCTTGGCGTTGATCCTGGCCCTGGCGGCCGGGCTGCGCATCGCCTGCCTGGGTTGGGGCCTGCCCAACCAGTACCACGTCACCACCTACAACTGCGACGAATACACCGCCCTTTCCTCCCTCGAGGGGATGCAGCCCTCCAAGCTCGATTTCAACCCGGTCAACAAGAACCGCCCCTACGCCCTCAATGAAGGCACCTTCAACCTTTACACCTACGGGGCCCTGCTCAAGGCGCTCTCGCTCCCGGGGATCATAAAACTCACGCCGGATAAGAACTTCTACTACGAGAACATCGGGGAATGGCGCAAATTTTTCCTGGCCGGCCGGGGGCTGTCGCTGGCCTACGGGCTCCTGGGCGTGTGGATGCTGTACGTCCTGGCCGCGCGGGCTTACGGCCGCAGGACGGCCCTGCTGGCGGCCCTGTTCCTGGCGCTGGTCCCCACGCACGTCGTGCATTCGGCCTTCCTGATAATGAACGTGCCGGGCGTGTTCTGGATAATCCTGGCCTTTTATTTCCTGCTCAAGATCTCCGAGGAGGGGCGCACCGGGGACTACGCGCTCGCCGGCGCGGCCATTGGCCTGGCGGCCTCCACCCGCCTCTCCGCCGGACCGCTGCTCCTGCTGCTCCCGCTGGCGCACCTGCTGCGAAAGGCTCCGGCCTCCGAACTGCGTAAACCGGCCCTGGGGCTGCTGCTCGTAGGAGTTTTCTTCCTCGCGGGCACCCCGTACGCGCTGCTGGATTATCCGGATTTCCTGAAGGGCCTGCAGTCCGTGCGCGATACCGTCGCCGGCGGCGGCCTCGGCCCGGCGGCCCGCGCGGCCGCGGTGCTCGCCGCCTTCAACGAAGCGCTGGGACCTCTGCTGCTGCTGCTCTCGCTGGCCGGAGCCGCTTTCGCGGCGCGCAAGCGCGAAAAGGCCGACATCCTCCAGCTGGCCTGGATCCTCCTGCTCTGGGCGGCCTTCTTTAAAGCCGGCCAGGGAGCCACGGCCGGCCGCATACTGCCGGCCGTGCCTTTTATGCTGCTGCTGGGCGCCCGCGCGCTGGACGCGCTGTGGACTTCCCGCCCCGCGGCCGCCAAAACCGCGCTATCCCTTACGGCGGGGCTGTTCCTGCTCTTTTACTGCGCCCAGTTCCGGCTGGTGCTCGGGCTTGACCTGCGCGACGAGGCCTCCGCCTGGATGATAGCCGCCATAAAACCCGGCGCCTCCGTCGGACTCGTTAAGGAGCCTTCCTGGTTCAGCCCGGGCCTGATAGACCGCAAGTACCGCCATCCGGACCACAGATCCCTGCCGGACTACCGGTACGTGCCGCTCACGGCCGGCAAGTGGGAAACCTACCCCGGCTATGAACTGCTCGCGGCGAAAAGACCCGATTTCGTGGTGATAAGCAGCATCGAGTCCGGTTTGCTGCCGGGCCCCGGCCTGCGCAACTCGCTGGACGCGGCCG
This sequence comes from Elusimicrobiota bacterium, assembly GCA_016234365.1. GTDB lineage: Bacteria > Elusimicrobiota > Elusimicrobia > Elusimicrobiales > UBA9959 > UBA9959. The sequence continues at coordinate 9,935 of JACRER010000071.1, forward strand.
GCTATGTCCCGGTGAAGGAATTCCGCAGGGAATTCTCCGCCTTCGGCCTGAGGCTTGCCCGGTCCGTGCCGGGAATGCTCTACATCCCGGACCTGATAACCGTGTACGGGCGGACGGCGCCCGCCAAAGGCTCCTGATATGTGCGGAATACTCGGCAAGATCAACTACTCCTCCGGCGCGCCGGTGCGCGAAGCGGAGCTCAAGCGGCCGCTCTTCGAGATGCTGCACCGCGGCCCCGACGACGAAGGCGTGCTGGCGGACCGCAACTGCGGCCTGGCCATGCGGCGCCTCAAGATCATAGACCTGGAAGGCGGCCACCAGCCGGTCTTCAACGAGGACCGCACGCTGGCCCTGGTGCTCAACGGCGAGATCTACAATTACCGGGAACTGCGCCGCGAGCTGGAGCCGCGCCACCGCTTCACCACCAACTCCGACACGGAGGTGCTGGTGCACCTTTACGAGGAGCTGGGCGAAAAATGTCTCGAGAAATTGAACGGCATGTTCGCCTTCGCCGTCTGGGACGCGAAAAAGCAGGAGCTTTTTATCGCCCGCGACCGCGCCGGGGTTAAACCGCTTTTCTACGCGGACCTGGGCGGCACGCTGTACTTCGCGTCCGAACTTAAATCGCTGCTGGCCTTCAACGGCATGCCGCGCGATATTGACTCTCAGGCGCTCGTCGACTACCTTTCTTTCTACTACATCTCCTCCCCCCGCTCCATCTTCAAACACATCCGCCGCCTGCCGCAGGGGCACTGTATAAAGGTGACCGGCAAAAAAACCGAGGTGCGGCAGTACTGGCATTACCGTTTCCGCCCGGCCAAGATGACCGAGGACGAGGCCGCCGAGCGCCTGGAGGCGGCACTGCTCTCCTCCGTGAAGCGCCAGCTGGTCAGCGACGTGCCTCTGGGCGTGTTCCTTTCCAGCGGCCTGGATTCCACGGCGATAGTGGCCATGATGGCCAAGCTGGGCGTCACCCCGAAGACCTACACCGTGGGCTACGAGGGCGGCGGCACCTACAACGAACTGCCGGAGGCGCGGCTGGTGGCGCAGAAATACGGGACCGACCACCACGACTGCCTGCTGGGCCCCGCAGATATCCGCGAGCAGCTGCCCAAAGCCGTGCGCGGTTTCGCCGAGCCGCACGGCGACTGGACCTACCTGGCCATGGGCCACGTCTCCGCCCAGTCGCGCCGGGATATTACCGTGGCGCTTACCGGCGCCGGCGGCGACGAACTTTTTGCCGGTTATCCCACGCTGACCGCGGCCAAGGTGGGCCGCATTTACCAGTACCTGCCCGGCCCCGTGAAAGCCGCAATAAAAGCCGCGGCCGACCGCCTGCCGGTCTCCACGCGGCGGCTTAGCCTGGACTTCAAGATAAAATCTTTCGCGCGCGGCGCCGCCTTCAAACCCGAAGTGGCGCACATGAAGTACAAGGAGATCCTTACCCCGGAGGACATCCGGGCGCTGCTGCCCGGGCATAAGCACGCGGACCCGTTCGAGGTATTCGCGCAGCACCTGCCCGCCGTGGCTTCCGACCGGCTGCTCAACCGCCTGCTTTACCTGGACCTGAACGTCTTCCTGCCGTACTGCTCGCTGCATTCCACGGACCTGGTCACCATGTTCAACTCGCAGGAAGCGCGCGTGCCGTTCCTGGACAACGAAATGATAGCGCTCTCCGAGGAGATGCCGCTGGAACTGAAGATGAAAGGCTTCACCACCAAGCACATCGTCCGCAAGGCGCTGCGGCGCTACCTGCCGGAAGAGATCCTGAAGATGCCCAAGAAGGGTTTCAACATGCCCACCGCGGAATGGCTCAAAGGCGACCTGAAGGACTTCGCGCTGGACGCCCTGCATGCCGCAAGGAAGAAAAACCCTGACTTCTGCGACTACTCTTACGCCGAGAAACTTATGAAAGAGCACCTGGAAGGCCGGCGGGACAACAGCCGCAAACTGACCTGCCTGGTCTCCCTCTTCCTCTGGCAGGCGGAATATCTGTAAACGTAAGCGCGCAAAACAAGAAGGGCCGGCTGAAGCCGGCCCTTCTTATTTTATCGGCGGGAGTCGTTACTTTACGGGAGTCTTGCCGGTAACGCAGATGCTGGCGTTGGCCTTGCCGTGCGCCTTTACCACTTCGTACACGGTCTTGGCGTCGGCCTTGGACAGGCGCACACAGCCGTGCGAGGCCGGCTGGCCCAGCAGGGCTTCGGCGTTGGTGGCGTGCATGGCTATGTTGCCGTTGAAGAAGATGGAGTTGGGCATGGGCGCTTTATTGTAAAGGCTGGAGTAATGCATCTCCTCCATAAAATCCGGAGCGAAGCAGCGGCCGCTGCCGGGGGTGCCGTGCTCCGGCGCCAGGCCGGTGGAGGTCTTGAAGACCTTGTTGAGTTCCGGGGATTCCAGGGTAACTCGCTGGGCGCCCAGGTCCACGGTCAGGCGGACCACGGCCTTCTTGGCGGCCTCGTTGTTTATCATGAACCGCCCCGGGATAGCGTCCCCCACGGAAGGCGGCAGGCCGTAAACCATGCTCAACTCGGCGGGGGTGTGTTCGTCCACGAATTTATCGGGATCGGCCTGGGCCTCGGCGCGCAGCGCGGCCAGGCGCTGTTGCGTGGCGGCATCATCGGCGCTGGGCGCGCTTACCGCGGGCAGCCCCTTCAGCTCGGCGTCCTTGCTGAGCCCGGGCAGGTCGAAAGCCATGGCGCCGCCGGAGAATAGCAGGATGAGGGCAGCGGTGGAATTAATGGTCTTCATTAAAAGTCTCCTTAAATCTTCTGATACTATTCAACCAAAAAATCGTCTGACGCCGTATGAGCCGAAAGCCCCCGTAAAAAGCCTCTTTTAGGCCCACCCGCGCGTGGGTCCTTTGACTTTTTGTATTATATCCGTAGTTATGCTGCGCGCCCTCAAAAATGTTTTTTTTGCCGGTTGCCTGCTGGCCTGCCTCTGCGCGCAGGCCCCGGCGGGACCGGCGCTTTCGGAATTGATAACAGGACTCCCCCTCGCGGCCCGCAGCGTTCCCCCCGCCCCTATTCCGTTCCCCGTGCGCGCCGGTTACGAATACCTGGACCCCGGCCACCTGGTCCCCGCCCAGGCGTTGGCCGCGGCGCTCAACTACTACCGGGCCAACCTGGCCTCCCTGGGCAATCCCCGCTACCTTTCCGTGATAGACTACACCCGCCACGCCAACGAGAAAAGATTTTTCGTGGTGAACATGAACACCGGCGCCGTGGAGAGCTTTCTGGCGGCGCACGGCAGGGGCTCTGACCCTGACCATACCGGCTACGCCGCTTCTTTCTCAAACGTCCCCGGCTCCCAGGCCACCTCGCTGGGAATTTTCCTGACCGGCGACACCTATAGCGGGGACAACGGTTATTCCCTGCGACTTTACGGCATGAGCCCCGCCAACAGCAACGCTTTCACCCGCGCCATAGTCATACACGGCGCGCCGTACGTTAATCCCGCCAACGTCCCGCTCGGCCGCAGCCAGGGCTGCCCCGCCGTGGAAATGGGCGTGCGGACCCGCCTTATAAACATGCTCAAGGGCGGCTCCGTTATCTATTCCTGGCACGAGCGCTTTTCAGCCGAATAAAAGCGGCGGCGCCATAAATAGAGGAAGGGCCGGAATTTCCGGCCCTTCTCATTTCCCTGGTTATCCCTTAAGAATTAGCGTCCAGTATGCGCAAAAGAAAAGGCCCTGACCGCCTCTATAACGGCGGCCTGCTGGGCCTCGGTCATTTCCGGAAACAACGGCAGCGACAGCACCGAGGACTGGTGCCGGTAGGCGTTAGGGAAGTCTTCCGGCCTGGCGCCCAGCCGGGCGTAGGCCGGCAGGAACGGCAGCGCTGCGGGATAATTTATCACCGTCTCGATGCCGCGCTCGGCCAGGAATTTTTTCAGCTCGTCGCGGCGGGCGTGGCGCACCACGTAAAGGTGGTAAACATGCTCGCGCCCGCCGGCGGTTATGGGGATATCCAGCCCCTCTATACCGGACAACTCGCGGTCATATACCCCGGCCAGGCGGCGCCGCATAGCGGTCCAGGCTTTGAGCTGCTTCATCTTAACTGACAGGACCGCGGCCTGCAGGCCGTCCATGCGGCTGTTGACGCCTTCTATGCGGTGTTCGTTCTTCACCAACCCGCCGTGGCGGGCCAGCATGGCCATGCGCTCGGCCAGCGCGCCGTCGGCCGTGACCAGCGCCCCGGCGTCGCCCATGGCGCCCAGGTTCTTGCCGGGATAAAAAGAGAAGGACCCGGCCGCGCCGAAAGTGCCTACGGTCCGGCCGTTGCAGGTAGCTAGGTGCGCCTGCGCGCAATCCTCCAGTACCCAGAGCCGGTGCCGCCGGGAAATATCCATTATCCGGCCCATCTCGGCCGCCTGGCCGTACAGGTGGACCGGGATGATGCCTACGGTGCGCGGAGTGATCCTGGCTTCGATCAGCGCCGGGTCCAGGGTAAAGGTGTCCTCGTCGGTGTCGCAGAACACCACCGTCCCGCCGGCCTGCGTCACGGTCTCGCTGGTGGCTATCCAGGAATGGGCCGGGATTATAACTTCGTCGCCGGGCTTCACGCCCAGCGCGCGCATGGCGATATAGAGCGAGTCCGTGCCGTTGCCGCAGGAAACGCAGTGCGGCGCGCCTATGAGCGCGGCGAATTCTTTTTCAAAAGCGTCCACGTAGGGCCCGCGGATAAACGCGGAAGAGCCGATGACGCCGGCGATGGCCGCGTCCATTTCCTTCTTTATAGAGAGGTACTGGGCGTGCAGGTCGGCGAACGGGACCTTGGCTTGCTTGCTCACGGCAGGTCCTTTATGCGGCGCGCCGGGTTGCCGGCGTAGACGCCCGGCTTGGTTATGTCCTTGGTGACCACGGCGCCGGCGCCTATCACCGCGCCGCCGCAGATCGTCACCGGCAATATGGTGGCGTTAGAACCGATGGAAACTCTATCGCCTATCTTAGTGGCGCCCCAGAGGCTCTTGTCCCCGCCGGCCGGGCGGCCTTTAACGAACTTGTCGTTGACGAACATTACGCCGTGGCTGATGAAGCAGTCGTCGCCTATGGTGACAAGCTCGCAGACGAAAGCGTGAGACTGGACCTTGCAGCGTTTGCCTATTGTGGCGCCCTTCTGTATCTCCACGAAAGGACCGATGCGGGTGTCGTCGCCTATTTCGCAGCCATACAGGTTGGAAGGGCCGGTAACTTTTACGCCCTCGCCGAACTTCACGTCGGCTATGCCGGCCAGTTTTATTTCGGGCTTTCCCATTATTTCCCCCCCAGGCGGGTCTTTTTCGGGCGCGAGCGCAGGCTCACCTCGCGCTTGGTCTCAATGGATTCGTAAATGCCGGCTATCAGCTCCAGGCTGCGGCGGCCCTCGGCCCCGTCCACCAGCTGCTTGGCGTGGTTGTTGACGCAGTCCACCACGTGCTCGTAGTAGGCCTTGTGGCCGAAACCGTACACGTCGGGCGGGTTGACGGAATATTTAGCCATTACTTCCGCGTCGTCCGGCCCGGCTTCTTTAAAATTCCAGGTCTTCATCTGGTTCACGGCGAAGCCGCCTATCTCCACGGCGCCGTTCTCTCCCAGTATGGAGATGGACCCTTCCAGGTCCTTGGGGCGGGCGGCGGTGGTAGCCTCTATCACGCCCAGCGCCCCGTTCTGAAAGCGCAGGCTCACCACGGCGGTATCCTCGGTCTCTATCTTGACCAGCGCGGTGGCGCTCATGGCGTAAACGCCTTCCACGTCGCCCATCATCCATTCCAGCAGGTCCACGTGGTGGCTGGCCTGGTTGGCCAGCACGCCGCCGTCCAGCGCCCAGGTGCCGCGCCACTTGTCCTGGTCGTAATAGGCCTGTTCGCGGCACCAGCGCACGCGCACCGTGCCCAGCACCAGTTTGCCAAAGCGCCCCGCCTCGAGCGCCTGGCGCAGTTTGACCACCGGCACGTTAAAGCGGTTCTGTTTGACGACAAAAAGCTTCACGCCCGCGTCCGCGCAGGCCTTTATCATGGCGTCCGCGTCGTCGAGCGTGAGCGCCATGGGTTTTTCCACGATGATATGTTTCTTGAATCCGGCAAGGGCCACTACGTGCCTGGCGTGGTTGCCGCTCTCGGTGAGCACGGAGACGGCGTCCACCGGTGTTTTGGCCATCATCTCCAGCATGTCCGTATAGTACGGCACGCCGTATTTCTCGCCCAGCGCCTTCGCTTTGGCCGGCACGATGTCGCAGACCGCGGCGAGCCCGGCCCCCGCTATCTGACCGCGTCCCAGCAACTCGGCGTGCCGCTGCGCAATGCGCCCGCAGCCCACCAGCGCTATCTTCAGATCGGGTTTTCCGGAAGCCATAACAGGACTTATTCTATCATTATCCGGAGCGCATTTGCCTAACGGGGCCAAAAGAGGATATCATATAGACATCTATAAGGGGACCCAATGTATCGGGAAAAAAAGATCTCGCTGGTAATACCCGCCTATAACGAGGAAAAGCTCATCCTCCACACCCTCCAGGGCGTGCCGCCGCTGATAGACAAGGTCTACGTGGTGGACGACGTGAGCCCCGACCGGCAGGCGGACGTGGTGCTGGAATACGCCAAGAAGGACCCCCGCGTAACGCTGCTGCGCCACAAAGTGAACCAGGGTCCCGGCGGCGGCATCATTACCGGCTACTTACAGTCGGCCGCGGACGGTTACGACATAGCCATGGTGGTGGGCGGCGACAACCAGATGCAGCTGACCGAAGCCGCTAACTTCCTCGACCCGCTCATCGACGGGAAGGCCGACTACGCCAAGGGCAACCGCTTCCTGGACTCCAAACTGGAGGATACCCTCGCGAAAATGCCGAAGATCCGCCTGTTCGGCAACTGGCTCATCACCGCGCTCACCAAGATCTCTTCGGGCTACTACAAGACCATGGACGTGGTGGACGGCTACACCGCCATCACCAAAAAGGCCATAGAGACCGTTAACTGGAACCGCGCCTGGAAAGGCTACGGCTACCCTATGGACTTCCTGGTGCGGCTCAACGCCTACGGCCAGCGGCTGGTGGATATCCCCCGCACGGCCGTCTACCTGCCCGGCGAGCGGCAGAGCCAGATAAAAGGTTTTAATTACGCCATGAAGGTCTCGCCCATGCTGGTGCGCGACTTCTTCTGGCGGCTCAACTTCAAGTACATGTACCGGGACTTCCACCCGCTGGTCTTCTTCTACTACCTCGCGCTGCTGCTGCTGCCGCTCGGACTGCTCGACGGGGCCTGGCTGGTCTACGACAAGCTGTTCTGCGGCGGCTTCGCCGTCACGGCGCCGCGCTCCATACTGGTGGCGCTTATGCTGATCTCCGGCACGCAGTTCCTGCTGTTCGCCATGCTCTTCGACATGGAGCAGGCAAATAAATGATCCGCAAGCTGGCGGCCTGGTTCGAGCCTGAACGAAACTTCCTCGCCGCCTGGCTGGGGCTGGCTTTCCTGCTGCGCCTGGCTTTCGCGCTGAAGACCGGCGCCGCCGGCCTCTCCCCCGACGCGTACGACTGGGTGAACACGGCCTGGTCCGTGGCTACAGGGCAGGGTTTCGGCGGTTCATGGCGGCCGCCGGGCTACGCTTTTTACCTGGCGGGGATCTTCCTCGTTTTCGGCAAGTCGGTAATGATAGCCAAGGCGGCCAACGCGGCGCTCGGAGCGGCCACGGTCTGGGCCGTCTACCTCGCCGCCAGGGACCTCTTCACCCCGCGCTCCGCGCGCATAGCGGCGGCGCTGCTGAGCTTCTACCCGTACCTTATCGCCTACTCCGGCGACCTGCTGAGCGAGACTTTCCTCACCTTCATCCTGGCGGTCTCGGTGCTGGCCATAGTCAGGGCCGGCCTGCGCCCGTCGTGGAAGACCGCGGCCGCGGCCGGCGCCGCCATGGGCCTCACCGCCCTCACCAAGTCCACCGTCCTGCCGTTCTTCCTGCTGGCCTGCGCCTGGATCTGGTGGCGCTCCGGCAGTTTCAGAGCCGGCTTCCTGGCCGGCGTCTTCACGCTGCTCACCATAGCCCCGTGGACGCTGCGCAACTACTACCATTACGACAAGTCCTACGTCATGCCGGTGAACACTCCCTGGTACAGCCTCTACGGCGGCGCCTGCGACGAGGCGATGGTGCCGGAGTCCCTGCCGGAACTGGATTCCCCCCCTACCGACGCGATGTTCGCGCCGGCCATCCCGAAGGACTGGGACTATGTTTCCAAACTGCCCCTGCCCGAACGCGACAAGTACTGCAAGGAGAAAGCGCTCTCCTGGATAAAGAACAACCCGGAGAAGTTCCGCACGCTGCTCTGGGGGCGCTTTAAACATTTCTGGCACCTCTACCCCGTCATGGCCTGGCCCTGGCAAAAGCGGGCCGCCCTGTTCACTTCCGGAGTGTACATACCGTTGTGCGCGCTCGGTTTCGTGGCCGGCTGGCGCCGCTGGCGCGACACTTCGCTGCTGCTGGCGCTGCTGGCCTCCTACACCGCCGTCCACCTTTTCTTCACGGTCACGCTGCGCTACCGCGTGCCCATAGACCCCTACGTCATCATCATGGCCGCCTTAGCGCTGGACCTGGCCATGAATAAACTCCGCCCCGCGCCCGGCGCGGCGGCAAAGGACCAGAAATCATGAAAGTACTCGTCACCGGCGGCTGCGGCTTCCTCGGTTCCCACCTCTGCGAATTCTACGCGAAGAAAGGCGCCCAGGTCATAGCCTACGACAACATGACCAAGCACGAGCTGGCCCGCACCGGCTTCGCGGCCGAAGAGGCCCGCGTGCACAACTGGAACTACCTCAACAAGCTCGGCGTAAAACTGGTAAAGGCCGACGTGCGCAACCTGGAGGAGCTGCAAGACCACGCCTCCGGCTGCGACTACATCGCGCACACCGCGGCCCAGCCGGCCATGACCATCAGCTGGGAAGACCCGCTGCTGGACGCCACCACCAACGTGATGGGCACTTTCAACGTGCTGGAGACGGCGCGCAAGCTTAAGATCCCGGCCGCCTGCTGCGCCACCATCCACATCTACGGCAACAAGATCAACTCAGAGCTGACCGAAGCGGCAGACCGCTACGTCCGCAAGCCGGCCGCCATCGCCGAGAGCTACGAGCTGCTGCAGGGCGTGCTGACCCCGCTGCACGCCTCCAAGGCCGCCGGCGACGTCTACATCCGCGCCTATATCGACACCTACAAGCTGCAGGCCGCCAGCTTCCGCCTGACCGGCATCTACGGCACGCGCCAGTTCGGCGGCGAGGACCACGGCTGGGTGGCCAACTTCGCCATCCGCGCGGTGACCGGCCTGCCCATCACCATCTTCGGCACCGGCAAGCAGGTGCGCGACATCGTCTACGCCACGGACGTCTGCGAGGCCTTCGACGCGTTCTACCGCACCCGCAAGCCCGGCGTCTACAATATCGGCGGCGGCGAGCGCACCGCCATCTCGCTGCTCAACTGCGTGGATATCATCGCCAAACTGGAAGGCCGCAAGCCCAGGGTGGACCTGGCCGCGGACCGGCACGGCGACCTGCGCTATTTCATCTGCGACGCGTCCAAGGCGGAAAAAGACCTGGGCTGGAAGGCCAAAGTGCTGCCCGAAGAGGGCATAGGCCGCCTGCTGGGCTGGATCCGGGACAACAAGACCGTTTTCGCGGGGAACTGACGCATGAAAGCTCTTATACTGGCTGGCGGCAGGGGTAAACGGCTGGGCGACCTGTCGGAGAACAGCAACAAGTGCATGCTGAAGGTGAACGGCCGGCACGTTATAGAATTCAGCCTCGACCACGCCGTCTCCGCCGGGGTGGACGAGGTAGTGGTAGTGGTGGGCTACCGGGCCGAAGAGATAATCAACCATTTCGGCATCGCCTACAAAGGCAAAAAGCTCAAGTACGTCATCCAGACCGAACAGCGCGGCCTGGTGCACGCCATAGAATGCGCGGCCGGCGCGCTGGCCGGTGACGATTTCATGCTGCTGCTCGGCGACGAGATCATGAAAGCCCCGCGCCACCGGGAAATGATCGAATACTTCAAAAAGACCGGCGCTTTCACGGTCTGCGGCATCCTGAAGGTACAGGACCGCTCCCTGATCAGCAAGACCTACACGCTGGTCAAGGACGACAAGGACGTGATCTCCCGGCTGGTGGAGAAGCCGCGCAACCCTCTCAACGACCTGATGGGCACCGGCGACTGCGTCTTCCGCAACGCCATCCTGAAATACATCGAGTTCACGCCCATCCACCACGAGCGCAACGAGAAGGAGCTGCCCGACCTAATCCAGAGCGCCATCGACGCCGGAGAGACCGTACGCGCCTTCATGATCTGCGAGAAGTACGCCAATATAAATTCCGTAGAGGATATAAGCCACGACCTGGCCTGAACTTCACCGCGCAGCCGCCCATACCGCATGCCCGCAAATAAAGACATCCTGCTCATAGTGCCGCCCTCGCGGACCTACACCCAGTGGCTGCCGTTCGGCCTCATGCACATTTCCTCCTACCTGACGGCGCAGGGCGAAGATAACGATATAATCGACCACAAGGCCATCGGGGAGCGCGAGGCCTTCGACCGCATCCGCGCCCGGGTCGCGGCGGAAAAACCGCGTTTTATCGGCGTGACCTGCATGGTTTCCGAGATCGCCATGGTAAAGGAACTCTGCCTGGCCATACGGCAGGCCTCGCCGGAGTCCGTGATCGTTATAGGCGGGCCGCAGCCCAGCAGCAGCCCGAAACATTTTATCGAGTTCGGGGTCCCGTTCGATTACCTGGTTCTCGGCGAGGGCGAGCGCACCTTCCACGAACTGGTCCTGGCGCTGCGCGCCGGGCGGCCGCCGGAAGGCGTGAACGGCCTGGGCTACGTGCGCGGCGGCGAACTTAAACTTACCACCGCCCGCGCCCACATAGAGGACCTGGACACCCTCCCGTTCCCCGCCTACGACAAGGTGGATATGGCTTACTACTGCCGCCCCAACGTCTGGACCATCCGGCCGGTCTACATCTCCAGCTTCAACATCTTCACCGTGCGCGGCTGCTGCTTCCAGTGCAATTTCTGCGTGGAGCACACCGTCTTCGGCCGCAAGGTCCGCAAGATGAGCCCGGCCCGCGCGGCGGCCCATATAGAGCACGTGATCGCCAGATACAAAGTAGACGCCATCTATTTCATGGACGAGCTGTTCACGCTGGACGGCGCGCGCATCCGCGAACTGTTCCGCCTGCTCGACGAGCGCGGCGTGCGAATAGTCTTCGGCTGCCAGACGCGCGTGGACCTGGTGGACGAGGACCTGGCCCGTTTCATGCGGGCGCACGGCTGCCTGCAGATAGATTTCGGCATAGAGTCCGGCTCGCCCAAAATGCTGGAAGGCATGAACAAGCGCACCACGCTGGAACGCATCATAAAGACCGGCGAGATCTGCAACCGCACAGGCATCCGCCACCTGGCCAACATGATGCTGAACCTGCCCGGCGAGGAGATGGCCGACATAGAGGCCTCGCTGCAACTGGCCAAGCGCATGCGCTACAACCTGGTGCTCTGGAACGTCTACATGCCTTTCCCCGGCTCGGGTTTCGGCCGCACGCTGGAGCTGGAAGATTTCGAGACCATCATGCGCTACCCGGCCAAGCCGGCCATAGACCTGCTGGAACGCAAATACAAGTTCGGTTCTTACAGCATGCGCCTCGAGGACCTGCTGGATTACCTGCACCGCTACACCTTCCACCCTAAGTATTTCAAGTTCGTTCTCAACGGCGCCTATTGGCGTTCCATGTTCCAGGTGATGCGCTTTCTGATAGACCCGCTGTACCTCGGGGCCCTGCTGCGCAGCCGCCGCAAACTGGAATACATCACCAACGTTTTCAAACAAGTCACCACCATGTAACAATGAAGATCTGCTTCGTCTCCTCCTCCTTCCCCCGCAAGTATCCGGACCACATAGCGCCATGGTTCAGGCCCATCACGCAGGAATTCCTGAAGCGCGGCCACTCCCTGTCCGTCTTTGTGCCCGCCTACCGCGGCAACGCGCAGACGGAGTACGAGGGGGCCGAGGTTTGCCGCTTCCGCTACGCCCCCGAGCGCTGGGAGCGCCTTACGCACGAGGATTCCTCCCCCGCCATGCTGCACAGCCCGCTGTGGAAGCTGGTGCTGCTCTCCTACGTGGTCTGCGGTTCGCTGCGCGCGGCCATCTATTTCTCGCGGCGGCGCTTCGACGTGATAGACGTGCACTGGCCCTTCCCGCAGGCCGTGTTCGGCATCATCGGCAAGCTGCTGACCGGCGCAAAGCTCGTCTACCATTTTTACGCCTCCGAGATCCTGCTCATCCAGCGCAGCTTCCTGCTGCGCAAGCTCTTCGCCCTCATGATGCCGTTCGCCGACGAAGTCATAGCCATCTCCGGCCCCACCAAAGACTGGGTGGAGACCATGATAAAGCCGAAACTGCCGGTGAAAGTGGTCTACCTGGGCAACACGCTGCCCTACCCGGACAAACCCTCGCCCCACAACCCGGATTTCACAAAAGAACCGCTGCGCCTGTTCTACGCCGGCAAGCTCATAGAACGCCTGGGGCCCCAGTACCTGCTGGAAGCCGCCCGCATCCTGAAGGAAAAGGGCACGGACTTCCGGCTGGCCGTGGCCGGCACCGGCTACCTGCACGATGAGATCGCGGCAAAGATAAAGGCTTACGGCCTGGAAAAGAACGTGGAGCTGCTGGGGTTCATCTACAAGGAACGCCTGGCCGAGGAATACCTGAAGTGCCACATCTTTATTTTCCCGTCGGTGGTGGACTCCCGCGGCGACACCACGGGCCTGGGCATGGTAGCCATGGACGCCCTCTTCTACGCCCGCCCGGTGATAGCCTCTGAAGTTGGCGGCGTGGTGGACATAGTCATAGACGGCAAGACCGGCTACCGGGTTGCGCAGAAGGATACCGCGGCGCTGGCGGCCAAGATACTGCAGGTCCGGGACAATTACGCGCAGGCCGCGGCGCTGGCCCTGAAAGGCCGCCGCTACGCCGAGGAGAATTTCTCCTGGGACGCGGTCACCTCCCGCATGCTCTCGGTCTTCTCCGGTGGTGCCAATGCTTAAGACGGACGTACTGATAATAGGCGGCGGCCTCGCCGGCCTTTCGGCGGCCAAGGCGCTGGAAGGCAAAAAAAGCTATATCGTGGCCGAGCGCGAGAACCGCCCTGGCGGCCTTTCCTCCACGGTCAAAAAAGGCGGCTTCCACTTCGACTATTCCGGCCACCTGCTGCACCTGCGCTGGCCAAAAACTTCCAAATTCATCCTGGACGCCCTGGGCTCCAACCGCAGGCGCCTCCGGCGCGACGCGCGCGTTTTTGCGCACGGCCGCTGGACCGGGTTCCCTTTCCAGGCAAATCTCGCCCCCATGCCGCAGAAGGTTAAAGCGGAATGCGTCAGCGCTTTCCTCAAGGCCTGGCGCGCGGGCGCCGGCCCCGGCGACGGTTCCGAGGTCTTCAGCCGCTGGACGCGCCGCGTCCTGGGCGAGGGCATCTCCCGGCATTTCATGCTGCCCTACAACGCCAAACTCTGGCAGTACCCGCTGGAGCGCCTGACCACCGAATGGTGCGCGCCGTTCGTGCCGATGCCGCGCCCCGAAGAAGTCATCGAGGGCGCCTACGGCGGGCGCACCGAAGGCCTGGGCTACAACACTTTCTTCCATTACCCGAAGCGCGGCGGCATAGGCGCGCTCTCCAACGCGCTTGCGGCCGGCTCTTCCGGCCTGCGCCTGGGGCTGGAAGTGGAAAGCGTCGACTTACGCAAGGGCGTGGCGCAGGTCCGCCATTTCGGGCCCGTACATTTCAAGCGCCTCATCAACACCTCGCCGCTGAACAGCTTTACCGCCATGTGTTCGGACGCCCCAGCCGCCGTGAAACGCGCCGGGGCAGCACTCCGCCACAACACGGTCTACGTGCTCAACCTCGGGGCTCGCGGCGTACGCCAGGAACTGCACTGGGGCTATTTCCCGGGTGAAGGCTTCCCGTTCTACCGCGCCGGGCTCGCCAGCAACTTCTCGGCGGAGCTGGCCCCCCGCGGTTGCGCGTCTTTCTATGTAGAATTCGCCACGGCCGGAGAAGCGCTGGACCTGGCCGCCGCCGAAGCCGCCGCCGTGAAAGGCCTTCGCCGCTGCGGCCTGCTGGGCCCCGGCTCCAAAATAGTGGAAAAGCTCTGGCTCAAGATTCCCTGCGCTTACGTCGTTTACAACAGGGAGCGCGCCGCCGCCCTGCCCGTAATAAACTCCTGGCTCAAGGCCAAAAAGGCGCAAAGCATTGGCCGCTACGGCGCCTGGAAGTATTCCTTCATGGAAGAAAGCGTGAAAGAAGGGCTCGAGGCCGCAGGTTCGCTGCTCGCGCGCTGACCCATGGCTTACCGCTACCCGCTGGCAGGAAAAGAACTGCGTGTCCTGGCCGCCCTGCCGGTACTCCTCGTCGCTTTGTCCGCCGGTTACGTGCTGTGGCTGCCCGACGTAAAAGAATTCAAGGTCAAAAACCCATCGGCGACCTCCTTCATGCGCATTAAAGAGGGCCAGGCGCGCGCGCAGGGCCGCAGGCTGGGCCGGGAGATGATCTGGACGCCGTGGGACCGGATCTCGGAGAACCTAAAGCACGCCGTGCTGGTGGCCGAGGACGACGGGTTCTACCTGCACAAGGGCGTGGACTGGGAGAGCACCCGCAGGGCCATGGCCGAGGACCTGAAGAAAGGCCGCTTCGCCAAGGGCGGCAGTACCATCACGCAGCAGCTGGCCCGCAACCTCTACCTTTCCCCCTCCAAGAACCCGCTGCGCAAGATAAAAGAGATCCTGATAGCGCGCCGCCTGGAGAAGGACCTGGGCAAGCGGCGCATCTTCGAGCTTTACCTGAACGTGGCTGAATGGGGCAAGGGCGTATACGGCTGCGGCGCGGCGGCGCAGGCATATTTCGGCAAGTCCGCCGCGGACCTGACCCCGGAGGAAGCCGCGGCGCTGGCGGCGGCGCTGCCCAGTCCCCGGCGCTACAACCCGGCCGGCGGCACGCGCTTCATGGAGCGCCAGAAGAGCCGCATTGTCGCGCGCATGCGCGCCTCCGGCTACCTGCCCGACGAGGCGGAAGACGAAGACCTGCAGGATTCGCTTGAAGTTATCACCTCGACCGAGGTGACCGTAACAGTGGCGCCGGCTCCCGCCGACGTTATCCCTAGTCCAGTATCCCGGCCTTGATCATGGCCGCTTTCAGGGGCGCGCGGCGCGCGGCGCAGAGCGGCGTGAGCGGCAGGCGCGGCTCGGGCGAACACAGCCCCATGAGCGACGCCGCGTATTTCACGGGGATCGGGTTGGTTTCGGAGAACAGCGCTTTTACCAGCGGAAAAAGGTTGTGGTGAATGGCCGCGGCGCCCGCCAGGTCGCCTTCCAGGAACAGCCCGCACATTTTCACCATTTCCCCGGGCGCCACATTGGAGACCACGGAGATAACGCCCTTCGCCCCCACGGCCATCATGGGCAGCGTCAGCGCGTCGTCCCCGCTCATCACCGCAAAATCCTCGTCGGCGCCGTTGATTATTTCGCTCACCTGGTCCAGGCTGCCCGCGGCTTCCTTGATACCGATGATATTGGAGAACTTCCGCCGCAGCGCCAGCGCCGTGGCCGGCAGCATGT
The DNA here is from genome assembly GCA_016234365.1 of Elusimicrobiota bacterium. Lineage (GTDB taxonomy): Bacteria > Elusimicrobiota > Elusimicrobia > Elusimicrobiales > UBA9959 > UBA9959. Next base: position 25,555 of record JACRER010000071.1, read on the forward strand.
TAACGCCGGTGCGCCCGGGAATATTGTAAAGCACCACCGGCAGGCGCGTGGCCCCGGCCAGTTCCGAGAAATGAGCCAGCATCCCCTCCTGCGTCGGTTTGTTGTAATAGGGCACTATGGCCAGCAGGCCGTCCACCCCGAGCGCCGAAACTTTCCTGACCATCTCCACGGACTTCTCCGTGGAATTGGTCCCTACTCCCGGAACCACGTAGGCTTTGCCCTTGGCGGCCGAAACCACCGTCTTTATCACGGCCAGGTATTCCTCCGGGGTCAGCGTGGCCGCCTCGCCGGTGGAACCGCACGGCACAAGCCCGGTGACGCCGGCTTCCACCTGAAAAGCGACTATCTTTTTCAGCGCGGCCAGGTCGGGTTTGCCGCCCTTGAACGGGGTGACTATCGCGGTAAAAACACCTTTAAGTTTCAGCATTCCGTCTCTCCTTCAAAAACTATCCTGGCCGGGCCTTGTATAAAGACCTTTGCCGCGCCCCGCCCCCGGGGCTCTAACCACACCTTGAATTCGTCGCCGCTGCGCGCCGTAAGCCGCACCGGCAGCCGCACGTCGCCCGCCAGCGCCAGCGCCACGGCGGCGGCCGTTATGCCGGTGCCGCAGGCCAGCGTCTCGTCTTCCACGCCGCGCTCGTAGGTGCGCACGTTCACGCGCCCTTTCTTAAGCTCCACAAAATCCACGTTGGCCCCGGCCCGGCCGAAGGCCTTGTTGAACCTGAGCAGGCGCCCGAGGGTACGCACATGGAATCCTTCCAGCCCCCTCACCGGCGCCACCGCGTGCGGCACGCCGGTATCCAGAAAATGCACCCGTTCAACGTCGGGAGGATATTTCCCCTTATGGCCCAGGGAAACGGCACTGACGTCCGGCATGCGCATCCTCACGGTTTCCGTGCCCTTTATCTCCGCCTCCAGTTCCCCCGCGCCGGTGCGCAGCGTGAACCTGCGCGCCGCCAGGCCGCGGGAATGCGCCCACCAGGCCGCGCAGCGCGACCCGTTGCCGCAGAACGCTTCGGAACCGTCTGAGTTGAAGTAGCGCACGCTCACGGCGCTACGCCCGGCGCGGTTCACGTAGAGCAGGCCGTCGGCGCCAATCCCGAGCCGCCTGCGGCAGAGCCGCAGGGCAAGCCGCTTCAGCGCGGCGGTGCCGCGGCGGCCGCCGGTAAGCAGCACAAAGTCGTTGCCCGCGCCGGACATCTTCCAGAATTTTATTTTTTGCATGCGTCCCCGCCCGTGTCCTTCTCTCCGCCGAGGAAAGCGCCGGCGACCTTGGCCGTGAATTGTCCGCCGGCGCGCGCCGCCATAAAATAAGGTTCGGCCGCCGCCTTTTCCCCCAGCCGGTAAAGAGCCATGCCCTTAACGATGGAGGCCAGCGGGTCTTTAGGGTCGGCGGCCAGTTCAGGCTCGGCGGCCTCTATGGCCCTGCGCGGCAGCCCGCCCATCAAGAGGTAAAGCGCCCGTTCCAGCCGCAGCGGCCGGGAAGGTTCCAGGTTTATGGCGGCCTCCAGCTCCGGCAGCGCCTTATAGTAATCCCCGCGGCCGGCCCAGACGCGCGCGCGGGTGAACCGCCAGTAGGCGGACCGCGGCGCCAGCGCGGCCCCTTTAGCCGCGATATAGAGGGCTTCGTCCCAATCCCGTTTCTTCAGCATGCAGGCCGAATATTCCCGCAGCACGGCCGCGTCGGAAAAATCCTGCAGGATCACGGCCCGAGAATAGTATTCCTTGGCCCTGCCGTAGAACCCCAGCGCGGCATAAGCGCGGGCCAGGCCGAGGCTGGCCTCTATGTCGTCCGATCTCAGCGTAAGGACTTTCAGGAACAGCGGCACGGCGTTGGCGCTGAAGCCGGCCGCGTTGTAGATGGCGGCCAGCCGCCCCGCGAACAGGGCGTTATCGGGATAAAGCCCGATGGCAAGTTTGTAAAGGCTTATGGCTTTGTCCGTAAGGCCTGAGCGCTCATAGCAGCCGCCCACATAAACGTAGGCCTCCTCACGCAGCCCGGCTGGCGGCTTCTCCCGCAGGAAGACCTCGGACCCCTGCGTTACCGTTTGGCAGTCGCCTTTGGCGTAAGCGGCGCGCATCTCCGTAAGCAGGGCCGCGGCCCGGCGGTCGGAAGCCCCGCCGAACAGGAAGGCGTTTGCGGGCGCGGCCGCGAGCAGGATAAGGAGCAGCGCCCTCATAATTTTTCCACCAGCCGCGGCGCGGCGTAGATAAGGAAATTTTCCCGGGCGGCGTCCATTTCTGCGGAGGCGGACGCAAGGCCCGCTTCCCCGGCTTCGGTGCAGCGGTCGAAATCAGCCACGCTCATATCGCCCACCTGCGCGCGCATCACAAAATTGGAAGCTTTCTCCGACTCCTTGGCCAGCAGCGAACCCCGGATATCTATGACCTGCAGCAGCGTGGTAAGCACGCTCTCCGGGTTCTTGTTGATGGAATTTTCCATCACGCTGGCCAGCACCCAGTCCGCGCCCAGGTCCCGAGCCGCGTCCACCGGCACATTGTCCACCACGCCGCCGTCCACCAGGTAGCGGTGGCGGTACTGCACCGGGGCGAAGACCCCCGGGAGGTTGACGCTGGCCCGCACGGCTATGTCCAGCGGGCCTTCCGTAAAGACCACTTTCTCCCCGGTGCGGATGTCCATGGCCGTACAGGCGAAAGGTTTTTTGAGTTTTTCGAAAGTGAGACCGCCCATGCGGCTTTCTATGAAGCGCGTGATATATTTGGGCGTGATCAGTTTATCCGCTATGAGCAGCGGCAGCATCTTGATGCCCGTAAAATCCTTACCCACCTTCAGCCTGGCCGCGTCCCGGCCGAAAGTCCAGAGTTCCTCTATGGGCTGGCCGGAAGAATATATGGCGCCTATCAGCGCCCCCATCGAGGTGCCGGCCACGTAATCCACGGGGAAGCCGGCGTAGCCGAGCGCTTCCAGCACGCCGGTATGGGCAAAGCCGCGCGCTCCTCCGCCCGACAGCGCAAGGCCTACGGCCGGTCTGGCCGGCGGGCGCGCCGTGGCCGCTCGGGTCCACAGGGCCTCGCGCAGGATCTCGTCGTCGCCCACCTGCGCGCGCGCCGGGGCGGCCAGGAGGAGGAAAAGCGGCAGAAGTAGAAGTTTCATTATACAGCGCCGGGCCGTGCCCGGCAAAATCGGATGCGTCAGCGCGGCAGGTCTCGGCCGCGGGCCCACTCCAGCCGGATGCGCGCCATCAACTGGCGGTAAACGGCTTCGCCCGAACGCCGCTCCAGGTCGCACAGCGCGCAAAGGGCCCGCAGGGCCGCCATGGACGGGCGCGCGGTTCTGGACGCGGCCTCGTACCCGGCCTTCATGCGGCGCACTTCCTCGGAAAACCTGGCCGCCTCGGCCTGCCAGGCGGCCGCCTCACGGTGCGCTGAAATTATCTCGAAGCGGATCTTATCCTGCAGTTCGGAGCGTTTCAGCTCGCCCTGGCGCTGCTGCGCTCGGCGCTGCTGCACCTGGGTCCACACGTCGTAGGAAAGCGGGAACCGGACGGCCAGCGAAGCCAGCCAGTTGCCGTAGCGGCGGTCCGAGTTGGACAGGTCCTGCAGCCGGTAGGCGTTCACGTCGTACGCGGCGCCCAGATAGATGGTAGGGTAGCGGCGCACCATGGCCATATTCACCGCTATATCGTCCATCTGCGCTTTGTAGAGCTCGCTCTTAAGTTCGGAGCGCAGCTCCATGGCCGTCACCAGGCTGCGCGTCGGGTCGGCCTCCACCGGCAGCGTCTCAAAAGCTCCCTCCAGCCGGGGTCGGCTGCCGGGTTCCAGGTTGAGCGCGCGCTGGAACTCCGCCATGGCGGCTTCCTCATCCGCCGCGGCGCGCTGCGCGCGGTCCGCGAGGCCCGAGACCAGCATGGCGGCCTCCAGGTCTTCGTAGGCGTCCTTGCGCAAAGCTGCGTCCAGCGCGCGGGCCCGCTTAAGCCAGTCCTGCGCGTCGGAGTTGAGGCGCTGCTGATACAACAGCGTGTAAAAAGATTTTTTAGCCTCGAGCGCGGCGTCGGCCTTGGCCGTTTCGTAATTGACCTTGGCCTGGTTATGCGCCGTCTTGGCCAGTTTGAGGGTATTGGTGTTCTTGCCGCCGGTATACAGCGGCTGCAGCGCCTGGGCACGCAGGGTATAGAAAGAATTGTCTATCGCGGGGGAAAGGTAGCTCTCTCCGAGTTCGGACCCCAGCACGGCCGGGTATTCAAGGCTGGCGCGGCTGGCTATGCCCGACAGGGTGAACTGCGGCAGCGCCATGAAGCGGGCTTCGCTGACGCGCTGGCGGGCTATGATGATATCCTGCTCGGCGGCCAGCGCCGCCGGGCTGTTGCGGACGGCGATCTCCACCGCGCCGTCCACGGACAGGGCCTCCGAGCCCCCCTGCGCCGCGGCCGCGCCGGCCAGGGCCAGCAGCGCCGCGGTTAATCCTGCGAGTCGCATCTTACACCTTGAACTTCGGCATTATCTCGGAAACTTTATTCTTAAGTTCCTCGGCCTTTTGCTGCAGGCCGTGGCCGGCCGCTTCGGCGCGGAAAGCCTCGTACTCTTTAACCACTTCGTTCACGGCGCCGGTCAGGTTGTTGAACTGGTCCTGCAGCTCGGTCAGCTGGTCGCCTTTGCGCAGGTATACGCGGTGCGTCAGGTCGCCTTCCGCCACGGTAGCGCAGCTTTTCTCGAACTTGAAGATGGGCCCGGCCATGCGGTGCGACACCACGGCCGACACGATCAGCACCATCACCAGGTACATCACTATTTTGATGCCGAACAGCGGCATCATGGCGGACATCTCCTCGAGCAGCGGCTGCATCATGGGGTGTTCGTTAACCACTTTGGAAACGGTCCACAGGATATCCAGCCCCACCACGATGAACGCCAGCAGGACGCTCGCGAAGATGAGCGCCATATAGCGGTACTGCAGGTGTTTCTTGATAAGTATCGTCTTGCGCTGGAACTGTTGGACCGGTTTGTTTTGAGTGTTTTCCATAGTTCCCTCTAGAACAGCACTTCCATCAAATCGAACCACTCTTTGGAAACGGTCTTGAGCTCGCCGGTGGCTTTTTCCAGCGGCACGCCCATCACGTTGTTGCCCACGAGGGCGCTCATTTTTCCGAAGTCCCCGTCGCGCACCAGTTCCGCGGCCTTTATGCCCACGCGGGTGCCCAGGATGCGGTCGAACAGAGTGGGCGCGCCGCCGCGCTGCATGTGGCCTATCACGGCCGAGCGCGTCTCGAAGCCGGTCTGCTTCTCGATGAAATGCGCGATGTGCTCGCCCATGCCACGGTCCTTGAGGATGTGGTGCCCGAACTGGTCCAGTTCATGTTTGCTCTCGTCGGCCTTCTCGGCAGGCAGCACCGCCGCCTCGCTGGTGACTATCAGCGCGAAGCGCTTGCGCGCGTAGGCGGCCTTCACCTTCTCTATCATCTCCAGGGTGTTGATCTTGCGCTCGGGCAGGCAGACGTAGTCCGCGGCGGAGGCTATGCCGGTGAACAACGCCACCCAGCCGGCGTGGCGGCCCATCACTTCCATCACCATCACGCGGCGGTGGCTGCGGCCGGTGTCCATCAGGGCCTCGGCGGCCTCCATGGCCTTGGTCACGGAGGTATCGAAGCCGAAGGTGTAGTCGGTGGCGTTGAGGTCGTTGTCCATGGTCTTGGGCACGCCTACCACGTTGAGCTTATGCTCGCCGTAAAGGCGCGTGGCCACGCCCAGCGTGTCCTCGCCGCCCATCGCCACCAGCGCGTGCAGGCCGAGCTTCTTGAAATTGGCCAGGCACTTCTTCACGTTCTCTTCGCTCTTGAACGGGTTGGTGCGGGAGGTGCCGAGCATGGTGCCGCCCTTCATGATGGCGTACTCCACGATTTCGCGGTCGAGCGGCATCGTGACGCCGTCCACCAGGCCTTTCCAGCCGTCCTGCAGGCCCACGCACTGGAAGCCAAACTTCTCGGCAGCGTACACGCAGCCGCGGATGGCGGGGTTAAGCCCGGGGCAGTCTCCGCCGCCGGTGAGTATGCCTATTTTCTTTTTCATATGGTCGTTGTCTCCGTTTGGTGTGTTTTAGAAACTGGTATTGTAGCGCAGCTGCACTATGCGCTCCGATTTGCGCGGGAAGCCGTTATCGAACTTGCCGTTGCGGCCTATCTCGCGCAGCGCGAAGTCCAGCTGGAAGTACGGCGTCACGTAAATGCGCGTACCGGCGTTGAAGCGGCCCGGGTCGTCGGAGTGGAACATGCTGTCGTATTCCAGCATGAAGGATACCTTGTCCTCCAGCGTGTAGTTCATGCCGAGGAAGCCGAACAGGTAGTTATTATCGAAGTCCGGCACGTTAAGGCCGCCGTGCAGGCCCAGCCCGGGGATGCCTATCTCCTTGGAGCCTACCAGGTAGAGCCCCTTGCCTTTCTCCAGGTACTTCTTCTTGTCCGGGTTGTAAAAGTAGCCCTGCCCGTCGTAGCCTATGGCCGCCGCCGGGATATAGTACCCGCCGTCGTAAAAGCGGAACTTCACCTGGATCTCCGGCTTGCGCATCTTTATGCCGGAATCGGAACCGATGAACTTATCCACCGTCATCGCGGCGCCCATGTTCAGGCGCTCCAGCACGCCGAAATTCAGGCCGGTCAGCACGCCGCCGCCGGAATAGGCGCGGGTCTTCACCATGAAGCCGTAATAATCCAGGATGCCGGCCGTAGGAACGTCTATCAATTCCACGTCGGGCAGCACCACGGCCTCGCCTTTATCCTTGTCCTTGGCGGCGGAGGCCGGGATGGCGGCCAGCAGCAGCAGGGTCAGAACGATGTTGAACTTTTTCATTTGTACCTTCCTTGAGTTTTTACGTTTCACCGCTATCTAGCCGAGCACGGCCCTGACTTTGGCCTCGAGCTCTTCCAGGGAGAACGGCTTCTGCACCGCGTCGTTGGCCCCGCTGAGCATGGCTATGCCTTTTTCAGCCGCCACGTCCCGCGAGGTCATAATTATGATCTTGGGCCCTTCCGAGCCAAAGCGCGAAGAGATCTCACTGGCCACGTGGTAGCCGTCTATATAGGGCATCATCACGTCCAGCAGCACCAGGTCGAACTTCTCCGTCTCGGCGGCCTGCAGGGCCTCTTTGCCGTTGACCTTGGCGGTGACTATGTAACCGGCCCGCTTGAAGTAAGCCTCCAGCAGGTCTATTATATCCGGGTCGTCGTCGGCTATCAGGATCCGCTTTCCACTTTCCATGTCTTGTCCCCCAGCAGTTTCTCTATATCGTGCAGCAGGTGCTCGTTAAGCCCCACCCGCTCGGTGGTCTCTATCATGTAGGTGCCGCGCCCTTTGGCGTTCACCTGAAAATAGACCGGGCACTCGCCGTGGCTGCGCCCCAGCGCGCTCTTGAGCTCGTGCAGTTGTTTCTCGTCGAAAAGGATGCCCTCCGGCAGGTTCACCACCAGGCCGCGAGCCCATTTGTTCATGGCGTCAAAGAGGCCGTAAGCCTCCTCCGCTATCAGCTCGTAATTCTGCTCGCCAAAATCCGATTTCTGTACCTTGCCCACCACCACCACCACTTTGTTGGGGCCCAGCTGCGAGCCGTAGATCTTGTATTTCTTGGGGAACAGGCAGACGCCCAGGTTGCCGGTCAGGTCCTCCACCTCGAATTTGGCCATGGCCTCGCCGGTCTTCTTGGTCTGCATGTTCTTGAACTGCGTCACTATGCCGGCCACGCGCACCACAGCGCCTTCCTCGAAGCCGCCGGCCAGCACCTTGTCGGCCTGCGCGTTAGAGACCATGCCCAGGTGGCGGCGGTAGCTGTTCAGGGGGTGGCCCGAAAAATAGAAGCCCAGCACTTCGTGCTCGTTCTTGAGCAGGGCGTGCTCGCTCATGACCGGCGCGGCTTTCTTTTCCTCGCCGAAGAGCATGGCCTGGTTCACGTCGCGGGCCTTGCCGCCGCAGAAAAGCTCCACGGCCTCCATGGCCTTGGTCCTGGAAATTTCCGCCTTTTCCGCCGGGTAGAAGCAGTCGAAGCAGCCGCCCTTGCCCAGGGACTCTATCACGCGCTTGTTGAGCTGTTTGGAGTCCGCGCGCAGGGTGAACTCCTCGAAGGAACGGAACGCGCCGTTCTTGGCGCGCTCGGCCACCATGGCCTCCACCACGCCCTCTCCCACGTTCTTCACGGCCGTCAGCGCAAAGCGGATGGCCGGCTTGCCGTGCGGGTGTTCTATCGAGAATTTCTTGAACGAGTGGTTCACGCTGGGCCCCAGGATCTGGATGTCCATGTCCTGCGCCTCGCCGATGTAGGTGACCAGCTTGTTCTCTTTATCCTCGGAGCCGATGGGGCTGTGGCCTATCTCGCTGGTCAGCAGGGCGGCCATGAACTCCACCGGGTAGTTGGCCTTGAGCCACGCGGTCTGGTAAGCCACCAGGGCGTACGCCACCGAGTGCGACTTGTTGAAGCCGTAGCCGGCGAACTTGGCCATATCGTCGAAGATCTTGGTGGAAAGTTTGTTGGAGATGTCGTGGTGCTGCTTGGACTGCTCCACGAACTTCACGCGGAGCTTCTCCATCACGTCCATCTTCTTTTTACCCATCGCCTTGCGGAAGTCGTCGGCTTCGCTGGGCGTGAACTTGGCCAGGCTCTTGGAGATCTCCATGACCTGTTCCTGGTACACCATGGTGCCGTAAGTGTCCTTCAGGATGGGTTCGAGCAGCGGGTGGTCGTAAACTATCTTTTTGCGCCCGTGCTTGCGCTCTACGAACATCTCCAGCATGCCGCTCTCTATGGGGCCGGGCCGGTACAGGGCCACCAGGGCCGCGATGTCGCTGAAGGCGGAGGGCTTAAGGCCCTTCACCAGCTTCTTCATGCCTTCGCTTTCCAGCTGGAACACCCCGGTGGTCCGGCCTTCGCACAGCAGGTCGAAGGCGGCCTTGTCGTCCATCGGGATGGAGTAGATGTCGAAATCTTTCTTATCCGGCAGCGCGCGGATGAATTCGGAGGCGGTCTCTATGATGGTAAGCGTGCGCAGCCCCAGGAAGTCCACCTTGAGCATGCCGAGGCTGCCCAGCATGTTGCCGTCGTACTGCGTGGTAACGATCTCCTTGGTGTTGCGGTTGGAGAGCGGCACATAGTTAGTGACGTCGTCCTTGGAAATAACCACGCCGGCCGCGTGCACGCCGGTGTGGCGGCGCAGGCCCTCCACTTTAAGCGCGATGTCGAACATCTTTTTTAGCTTGGGGTCGCGCATGAACTCTTTAAGTTCCCCCACCTCGCTGATCGCCTTGAAAAGGGTGGCCTTGGGGTCGCCGGGGATGAGCTTGGCGATGGCGTTGACCTCGGTGAGCGGGATGTTCATCACGCGGCCCACGTCGCGGATGGCGCTCTTGGCCTTGATGGTGCCGTAGGTGATGATGTTGGCCACGCGGCCGGCGCCGTACTTTTCGCGCACGTACTGCACCACCTTCTCGCGCCCGTCGTCGGAAAAGTCGATGTCCAGGTCCGGCATGCTTTTGCGGCCAGGGTTGAGGAACCGCTCGAACAGCAGGGCGTTGGGCAGCGGATCCACGCGGGTGATGTCCAGCGTGTAGGCCACCAGCGCGCCGGCGCCGGAGCCGCGGCCGGGCCCCACCGGCACGCCGTTGTCGCGGCCGTACTTTATAAAATCCATGACTATCAGGAAGTAACTGGAGAAACCCATCTTCTTGATGGTGTCCAGCTCGAACTCCAGGCGCTTGCGGTATTCCTCCCCGGCGTTGGGGACCTTCTTCTTCAGGCCGGCCTCGCAGAGGTCGCGCAGATAATAAAAATCCCCGTCCTCGGTGTGTTTGGCCTTATACTCGGCCGGGATGTCGAAAGCGGGCAGATAAAGCTTGCTGGTGTCTATCTTGACGTTGCACATCTCGGCGATGGCCAACGTGTTCTTGATGGACTCCGGCGAGTGCGAGAAGAGCTTTATCATCTCGTCGGGAGATTTGTAGTAGAGCTCGTGCGTTGTCATGCGCATGCGGTTCGGGTCGTCCATCAGCGAACCGGTGGAAATGCAGATGTGCGCGTCGTGAGCTTCCCAGTCGTCTTTTTTGGGATAGTGACAGTCGTTGGTGGCCACCAGCGGGATGCCGGTGCGCTTGGCCACTTCCAGCAGGCCCGCCATGGCCGCGGTCTCCTCGGGGATATTGTGGTCCATCAGCTCCAGGTAAAAATTGCCCTTACCCAGGATGTCGTTGTATTCCGAGGCTATCTTTACAGCCTCGTCCAGCTTGCCCTCGGCGCAGTTGCGCGCCACGTGGGACTTAAGGCAGCCGGACAGGCAGACCAGGCCTTCGGCGTGCTTGGCCAGGAGTTCGGAATCTATGCGGGGATCGTGGTAGAAGCCTTCCAGGTACGAGGCGGAGACCAGCTTCATCAGGTTGCGGTAGCCTACGTCGTTCTTGGCCAGCACGGTCATGTGGCCGTTGTCGCGGCGGCTGGTGCTCTTGTCGCGCTCTTTGCGCGAGCCGCGGGTGACGTAGCACTCGCAGCCTATGATCGGCTTTAGGCCCACCTGGCTGGCCATGAAGTAGAACTCCATGGCGCCGTACATATTGCCGTGGTCGGTGATGGCCAGCGCGTTGCCGGGGTGGGCGCCCAGGCCCTTGAGGAATTCGGAGGGGCCGCCGTGCCCGTCGGAAAGGCGCAACATGCCGTCGAGCAGCGAGTACTCGGAGTGGTTATGCAGGTGGACGAACTTGGTTTGCATTATCCCTGAAAAAGCGAAATCTTCCGCGGCCCCGACTCACCCGCGTCCTTTAATTATATAAATAAATAGCGCAGCAAGGGGAGTCTCCGCTTCAACTCACGTAAAATGTTCCCCAACGGGGGTCCGTCAACTCATCTAAAATGTTCCCGTACGGTTTTAGCTAAAAAACCGCAGTTCGGGAGACATTATGATGACCCTGTCCGCAAGGAGGGAATACGTGAGACAAC
>JACRER010000070.1 GCA_016234365.1 Elusimicrobiota bacterium
CGGCGATGCCGGTGCCGGCGTCGAAAATGAACAGGTGGTCCTTGGTCTCCACCGACAGGCAGGAGGTCTGCCGGCCGTAGCGCGACGCCGAGTTGGGCATCAGCGTGGGCAGGCCGCGGAAACCCCACACGGTGGTGCGGATCTGGCCGGGCTGCAGGTCGCTGAACTGGGGGGCGTCGTCCTCGCGGATGATGGCGGGGGCCATGGGGGCCGCCGGCGGGGGGGTGGCGTCCGCGGGAACGCCGTCGAGGATGCTCTTTACGGTCGCGGAGAAGGTATCCACGTTGTAGGGCTTCTGCAGGAAGAAGTCGGCGCCGAACTGGAACGCGCGCTGTTTCTCCACATCGTAGGATTTGCCGGACACCACTATGATCTTGATGTGCTTAAGGGAAGGATCGGATTTTACGGCCTTGCAGATGTCCATACCGGTGATGCCGGGCATCATGATGTCGGTCACTATGAGGCGGGGCATCTGCTCTTTAATGGTGGGGATGGCCTGCAGCGAGTCCTGCACCAGGGTCACGGCGTAGCCGGCGTCGGTCAGCAGGTCGCGCGAAAGTTCGCCGACCATCGGGTCGTCGTCTACAATTATAACATCGGGGTTCGCCATGTGTTTTCTCCGCCTGACCGCGGTATTTACTATAATACAATATATCTTTTTCACGGTTAAGGAATTGTTTCAGACCCGTTAAATAGTTGCTATACCTAAGGCTGCTTATGATGCGCATAATCGCGGGCACGCACCGCGGCAGGAAGATCTTCTCTGTCACAAAGGACGTCTTTGTGAAGCCCATTTCCGCGCGCATACGGCAGTCCCTCTTCGACATCCTGCGCCCTTACGTGACCGGCGCCACCGTGCTGGACCTGTTCGCGGGCGTGGGCACCGTGGGCCTGGAAGCTTTGTCGCGCGGCGCGTCCAAGGTGGTGTTCGTGGAGAAGGCCGGCATCTGCGTGAAGACCATAGAGAAGAACGTGGAAAGCCTGGGCTTCTCCGAGAAAGCCAAAGTGCTCAAGGCCGACGTGCTGAGCGGCCTTAAGTGGCTGGAACATTTTTCCGATTACAAAGGTTACGACATCGTTTTCATGGGCCCGCCCTACCGCACCGATGAGAACCTGCCGCTGGCCTACAGCATGAAGACGCTGGAACTGCTGGTGGAGGGCGGCATAGCCACGCCCTCCGCGCTGATAGTGGTGCAGCACCACAAGAAGGAGCAGGTTTGCGCGCCGGCCGGCCTGGAGCACGTCCGCCGCGAAAAGTACGGCGACACGGACGTGGACTTCTTCAGGCTGAAGAAATGATCTTCGACCCGCAGGAACTCAACTACAGCAAGGTCCGCGCCTACCTGGACTGCCCTTTCCTCTACCGCTATATCTACGTGGAGCGCCGGTTCCCGCCGCAGTCGGCGCACTCCTCCCTGGGCCTGTCGGTACACAAGGCACTGGCGGCTTTCCACGCGCGGCCCGGCGACCTGGGCGACCTGCTGGCCTATTACGAGGACAACTGGCTGCACCAGGGCTACTCCAGGGCGCAGCAGAGCATGGAGTTCTACAACCGCGGCGCCAAGGTGCTGGAGGACTGGTGGCTGCACTGGCAGGCCAACCCGGCGCAGGTGGTGTACTCGGAAAAACATTTCGAATTCCCGTTCGAGAAGTGGCGCGTAAAAGGCACCATAGACCGCGTGGACAAACTGCCCGGCGGGGTGGTGGAACTGCTGGACTACAAGATGGGCTTCGAGGACAACGGGGAGTGGGACGTGGCTGGCAGCCTGCAGCTTTCCATTTACGCGCTGGGCCTGAGCCGCGCGCTCAAGCTGAAGGTGGGGGCCATAGGCTACTTCATCCTCAGCGGCCTGAAAAAATATTCCGTGCCCTACGACCCGGCCTCCGAAGAGAGAACGCTGGCGCTGCTGCGCGACACGGGGGAAAAGATGCTGGCGCAGGAGATGGGGCGCAAGGGCGCGTGCGCGCGCTGCGTTATAAAGGATTTCTGCCCGGAGTCCGAAGCCAGGACCAAGGCCTGACCCCGCCCGCGAGAAAAAAGAAAGCCCGGTTTTTGCCGGGCTTTTTCTTTTTTACTCCGGGCTTACTGTTCCGGTATGAAGTTCTTGTGCTCGCGGTAGATCTGCAGGAAGACCACCACGCAGGAGATGAGCAGCGGCCCCAGGAACAGCCCGATGGGGCCGTACACCTTCATGCCGCCGAAGATGCCGAGGAACAGCAGGAAGATGGGCAGTTTGGCGCCTTTGCCTATGAGGATGGGGCGCAGGAGGTTGTCCAGCAGGCCTACCACGATGGCGCCCCAGAGCAGCACTATCAGGCCCGCTTCGGTGCCTTTCCACAGGAACATGGCGGCCGACAGCGGCAGCCACACCAGGCTGGTGCCGACGAAAGGGACCATGGCGGCGAAGGTGGTGAGCATGCCGAACAGGGCCGGGCCGGGCACGCCGGCCAGCCAGTAGCCGACGGCGCCCATCACGCCCTGGAAGGCCGCAGTGAGCAGCAGGCCGCGGACCACCGCCATCATGGTGGTGTAGAGCTGGGCGGCGATGCGGTGCTTGTACTCCTGGTCCATGGGGATGATGTCTATGAGCCAGTGCAGGAAACGTTCCCCGTCGCGGAACAGCACGAACAGCGTGAAGACCATCACCACGAAGCCGGCCAGGAAGAAGAAGATGTTCTTGAGCAGCGTGGCGCCGGAGGTGGCGATATTTTCCTGGATGGTCTTAAGGTTGCCTGTGACTATGTCCCCCAGGTCCAGGTCCCAGTACGTGCGCAGCCCCGCCGGCAACTGCACGCGGTTCTCCATGCGCGAGATGCCCGCCAGCAGCTGGTCGGTTTTGGGGTAGAGTTCGCGCGATTCGCGCAGCAGCAGCCAGCCGAAGACCAGCAGCGGCAGCACTACGGTGAGCAGGGCGGTCAGGGTGGAGGCGGCCGCGGCCGCGCTCCGGTTGGCCGTCACCCGCTTGCGGATCCAGAGGTTGAGCGGGAAAAAGATGAGCGCCAGCGTGGCAGAAACCAGGATGGCGCCCAGGAACGGAGAGAGGATGCGCAGCAGTTGGTAGAGCAGGAACAGCAGGATGCCGAAGAAAAAGAAATTGAAGAGCTGGGCCTTGTCGAAGCGGAGCAGCTTTTGCACGGGGGCGGGAGGATTCATAGATAAGAAGATTATATTAGATATGGGGCCCTGCCGACAGGCGGCGGTTGTGTCCGTGCCCCGGCTTTGCTTTAATTAGTATGAGGATGATCAAATTCATAAAGGCGCTGGACCGCGGAGAGGTTACCAACTTCTCGCGCAACTCCTACGAGGTGGTGTTCTCCATCTTCATGGTGGCGCTCGCCTATTTCTACCGCAACAGCCCGCAGATAGAATACCCGCGCATCCTCTACTTCTTCCTGCTGCTGCTGGGCACCAACTTCGTCTTTAATTACCTCCTGCGCCGCCGCACGTCGGTGAACCTGTGGTTGATAGACCTGACGCTGCTGGCAAATTTCTGGATCATCACCGGCGTGGTGTACTGTTCCGGCAAGGGAGAGTCCTATTTCTGGACGCTCTACCTGCTGCCGGTCTTCGCGGCCTCGCTGATGGCAAGTTTCAAGGACGCCTTCGGGCTGGTCTTCCTGTGCGTGCTGGCCATAGCCGTTATGTCCTGGCCGCTGGGCGGGGAACTGGCGGCTATCCTGGGCTTCGGCATAAAAGTGGCGGTGCTCACCTTCTCCGCCGGGGTAGTGTACAACACAGCGCAGTCGCGCAAACGCGCCGAGGCAGGCCTGGCCTTCAAGCGCGGACAGGTGGAACTGCTGGAAAAAGAGATCCAGGAGAAGGAGACCGAGATAGTGAAAACGGCCTCCGCCGGCGAGGTGGGTACGCTGGCCGCCGGCGTGCTGCACGACCTGGGCAACGCCGTATCCGTGATCCTGCTGACGGCGCAGATAGCCGCCGAGGACGAGAAGCCGGAAAAGAAGGACATGGAGCGCATCCTGAAGGCGGCCAAGTTCGCCAAGAGCGTAATTTCCAACGCCTTCAGCATAGTCCGCGGCCAGGAATACGTGTTCGAGACCGGGACCGTTTTGGAACCGGTGGAGAACGCCGTGCTGCTGACCGAATATTCCGCCCGCAAGAAGGGCGTGGCGGTGGCCCTTTCCCTGCCGTCGGACCTGCCGCAGCTGCGCATGAGCAGGATCCACGTGGAGCGCCTGTTCATAAACACCATTTCCAACTCGGTCTCTTTTGTGCCCGACCATGGGCGCGTTACCGTTTCAGTCGTCTCCGGAAAGGACGGTATAGAGGCGGCCGTGGCCGACAACGGGCCCGGGTTCCCGGAGAAGCTGCTGAGAGAGGGCGTAAAGGCTTTTGGCACCACGCGCAAGGAGGCCGGCGGCACGGGCCTGGGCCTCTACGTCTGCGACCAGATAGCGCAGCGGCACGGCGGCTGGCTGAAGCTGGAGAACGGCCCCGCAGGCGGCGCGGTGGTGAAATTCTTCCTGCCTTTCTCCGGCCCGCCGGATAAAAAAAACGGCTGAAAAAGGGGACAGGCTACTTTTCGCAGTGGAAAAGTAGCCTGTCCCCTTTTTTTTACTGTTGGTCAGCGCAGCAGCCAGAAGATGGCGGCACCGAGCGCCACCCGGTAGACCAGGAACGGGGCCAGCGAACGGCGTTTTACCCACGACAGCAGCAGCCAGATACAGGCGAGGCCCGAGAGGAAGGCCGCGGCCAGGCCCCACGCGAAGGCGGCGTCGAGCTGGGCGGGGGAGATCTTGCGGGCTTCCAGCAGGCCCGCGCCCATTATCACCGGCGTGGACAGGAGAAAGGAAAGCCGCGCCGCCGAGGAGCGGCGGTAGCCGAGGAAGAGCGCGGCCATGATGGTCATGCCGGAACGGGAAGCGCCGGGCATGAGCGCTATGCACTGGGCAAGGCCTATCAGGAGGGCGTGTTTCCAGGAGAAGGAGCCTTCCTCCAGGACCTGCGCCGGCTTGCGGTCGGCCAGCCAGATCACGAAGGAGAAGAAGACCAGGTTGAAGGCTATCCAGAGCGGGTCCCTGAAAACGGTTTCCGCGTAATCGTTGAGCAGGAGGCCGGCCGCCGCGGCGGGGACCGATGCCAGGACCAGCAGCCAGAGAAGTTTCCCTTCGGGCGAACGAGGGGCGCCGAGGCCGTCCTTGAGGATCTTGATCCAGTCCTTGGCGAAGTAGATGAGCACCGCCAACAGCGTGCCCAGGTGCAGCATCACGTCGTAGGCCAGGCCCTGGTACTCCCAGCCGAAGAGCCGCGGCGCCAGCGCCAGGTGGGCGGAGCTGGAGATGGGCAGGAACTCTCCCGCGCCCTGCAGTGTTCCCAGTATTATCGCCTGAAGGTCAGTCATGTCCGGTCTCCGTGCCGGGATAGTAGTGTTTAAGGATCTCCCGGTATTTAAAGCCTTTGCGCGCCATGCCTTCCGCGCCCCACTGGCACATGCCCACGCCGTGGCCGTTGCCTACGCCGTCGAGCAGCACGTAATCCTTGCCGGCCAGTACCCGGAAGAAAGTGCTGCGTACCGCCTGCCAGCCCGCGCGGCGGCCGACGTCGTGGTAGAAAGAGGTGGCTGAAAATTTCACGGGGCGGCGCTGGGTGCGCAGCTCGAGTTCCGCGGCGCGGCCGGAGGGGCCCCAGCGCGTGACGCGCAGGCCGAGCGCCTGCTCGTCGGGGAGGATCCAGCCCGAGCTGCGGGCCAGGCGCGTGAGGCCGGTGAAATAGATCTTGGTCTTCCACTGGAACCGCGGCGCGATGGCGCAGTACGGGCGGCCGGGCGGGCCGTCCTTGACCGAGACCAGGTACGGCTTGGACTCGTAGGGCCAGACGCTGGTCATATCCTCGGTGCGGCCGCCGCAGATGGAATGGTAGAACGTGGCCGCCGGCTCGCCTTTGTAGAGCAGGAATTCCCCGCGGGTGGCTTCGGCCGCGGCCAGCGCTTTTTTGCTCATGTTGCCGGTGCCGGTATAAAGCTGGCAGTGCGTGGAGTCGCAAAGGTTGTAGCCTTCCCCGGCGTGCGCTTTGAAGCGCTTTATGATATAGGTGCGCGCCGCCACGGCCTGGGCCTTGTAAGCCTCGGGCTGGGACAGGTCCGAGGCTTCGCCGGTTACCACGCCTCCTATGTAGATCTCCAACGGCACGGAGTTCACGATCTTGAGTTTCTTCTTGTCCGCTGAAAAGGCCAGTTCGCCGATGTAGCGGCGGCGCGGCAGGCCGGGCCCGGACATCCAGACCCCGCCGGGGGCGGAAAGGCGCAGCGTTTTGAAAGGCCCCGCCTTGAGGTCGCCGTCCAGGGCCACGCCCGGGCCCTTTACCGAAACGCGGGCGGTGCCTTTGAGCAGGCGGCCCTCGGCGTAAACCGCGCCTTCGGTTTCAAGGGCTATGGCGGAAAGTTTGTGCAGGGAGTACAGCCGGATGTCCACCGGCCTGGCGGTGCCGGCGGCGAGCGCCGCGCCCGCCGCGAGGAGGATGAGCAGGGGGAAATATTTCAACGGGCCTGTTCCTCGGCCCCGGCCGGGTCGTAGAACTCCAGCAGGGCCTGCTGAGAGCGCGGCGCGCCGCGGCGCAGCCGGGCGAAGCCCGCGGGGGCGAAATCCAAAGACGCGCCGGACAGGCAGAAGCCGGCGGCCATGCCCAGGAGCGGCTGGTGGCCGACCAGCATAACCGAGCCGGCCGGGGCGGACTCGGCCAGGGACAGGATATCCTGCACCGGGCCGTCGCTAAGGGCCGCGGAAATTTCGCGGGCGGCTTGCGGGAAAACGGACGCCGCAAGTTCGGCCGTGCGGGCGGCGCGCAGGAAGGGGCTGGAAATTATGAGGCGGGGGGCGAAGCCCGCGGCGGCCAGTTTTTTTGCCGCGGTCAGCGCTTCCTTCTCCCCGCGGGGGGAGAGCGGGCGTTGGGAGTCGCTCGGAACTCCGGCCTCCCGGATGCCTAACGCGTGGCCATGGCGCATGAATACCAGTTCGTCCATGCGTATATTTTACAAAGTTTATGGGGCGCCTGAGGGTGCCTGGAGCGGTTGCGGGGTAACGTGAAAAAATAACGTTTTTTGCCCGGTATTAATTCTTCTAATCCGCCCCTTTTGCGGATACCGGGGGGGAGGCGGACCGGATTTCATGCGGGGATAGGGCGGGGCTCCCCTGTCCACCATATAAGTTTGCCTAATATTTTTGGCGCTGGGAGTGGCGGGAGAGGGATTGCCGGCGGCGGTTATGCTTATGGAAAATCATATAATATAGGCGCAGCATTCGTTAATGAGAAAACGGAGGTCATCAGGGTGAACTACCATATATTAATGAAAGGTGAACTGGACAGTTTCGTCAAGAAACTCTCCAAGAAGATGAAAGTTTGCGCCCCCGTAGCCAAAGGCTACAATAACTTCGCTTTTGAAGAAGTTACTTCGGCCGGCGAAATAGCCATGGACTATATCCCGACCATACTTCCCCCTAAGAAGTACTTCATGCCGCCCCGCGAAAAGATGCTGGACTTCGACCTGACCGAGGGCAAGCCCAAGGATACGGCCAATATCGACGCCGAGAAACTGGCCGTGTTCGCGGTGCATACCTGCGACCTGGCCGGCATCCAGTGCCTTAACATGGTCTTCTCCGAGAAGCCCCGCGATTACAATTACCTGCTGCGCAAAGAGAACATCTTCATAATCGGCCTCGAGTGCCTTAAGTACTGCGACGGTAACGCCAGCTGCGCGCTGGTGGGTAACCACTACCCTAACGGCGGCTACGACCTCTTCTTCACCGACATAGGCGACAAATGGGTGATCCACGTGAACACCCAGAAAGGCGAGGAACTGGTGGAGGGCATGGGCCTGGCCAAGGCCTCTTCCGCCGACATGGCCGCGCTGGATAAGGTCCGCGAAGGCAAGAAGCACGCTTTCCAGAACGAGATCGGCGTGGACCCCAAGCGCCTCCCCGAGGTTTTTGCCAAGGCGATGGAGAGCAAGGTTTGGCACGACGTAGGCGGCAAGTGCGTCAGCTGCGGCAACTGCACCAATGTCTGCCCCACCTGCTACTGTTTCGACATGGCCGACACCGTGAACCTGGATATGAAGACCGGTTTCCGCACGCGGACCTGGGATTCCTGCCAGTTCGAGACTTTCGCCACCGTGGCGGGCGGCGAGAACTTCCGCGAGGAGCGCGCCAACAGGCAGCGCCACCGCTTCTACCGCAAGTTCAAGTATCCGCTCGATAAGTTCTACCGCGCGTTCTGCACCGGCTGCGGCCGCTGCACCCGCACCTGCATGGCCAAGATAAACCTGAAGGACACCCTGAAGGCCCTGGCCGCCGAGCATAAATAAGAGGACACCATGACCGAAATACACAATTCCAACTGGAAACTCCGCAAAGGGCAGATCATAGCCGCCAAGCAGATGACGGCCACCGAAAAGTGGTTCGACATAAAGCTCGAGGACGGCGACCTGGACCACGAGCCCGGGCAGTTCGTGCAGGTAGAGCTGTACGGCATAGGCGAGGCGCCTATCTCAGTCTGCTCCAGCCCCACGAAGCGCGGTTCGTTTGAGCTGACCGTGCGTTCCGCCGGCCGCCTGACGAAGCATATGCACGGCCTCGGCAAGGGCGACTGGCTAGGCATACGCGGACCGTTCGGCAAACCCTTCCCGGTGAAGCTGATGACCGGCAACGACCTGTTGTTCGTCGCCGGCGGCCTGGGCATCGCGCCGCTGCGCTCGCTCATTAATTACGTGATGGACAACCGCCGCGAGTTCGGTAAGGTGGACATCCTGCTGGGCTGCAAGACGCCCACCGATATGCTGTTCGGCGACGAGATCAAGGACTGGCAGAAGCGCCTGGACGTTAACTTCTCCTGCACGGTGGACCGCACGGCCCCGGACTGGAAGGGCAACGTGGGCCTGATCACCAGCCTCATCCCCGGTGTGACCATTAACCCGGAGAAGACCTTCGGCGTGGTGGTGGGCCCGCCGATCATGTACAAGTTCGTCATCGCCGAGCTCCTCAAGAAGAACCTGCCGGAGCGCCAGATCATCCTGTCGCTGGAGCGGCACATGAAGTGCGGCATGGGGAAATGCGGCCACTGCCAGATAGACCACCCCAAGAACTACTACTGCTGCAAGGACGGCCCCACCTTCACCTACGAAGAAGTGAAGGAATCGAAGAAACTTTAATACGGAGAACATACGATGAAAACCGCTAAAAAAGAAACGAAAGCTCCGGCGAAGGCCCCCAAGGCCGCCGCCAAGCCCAAGGTGGCCTTCTTCGACTTCGCCTGCTGCGAAGGCTGCCAGCTGCAGATCACCAACTTCGGCGAGCTGCTGCTCGACGTGCTGGGCGCCGTGGACGTGGTGGAGTTCCGCGAGGCCATCAGCGAAAAATGGGACGGCGACTACGACGTGGTCTTCATAGAGGGCTCCATAGGCGACCATCACGCCGAAGAACGCCTGAAGAAGATCCGCGCCCGCGCCAAGGTGCTCATAGCCTACGGCTCCTGCGCCACTACCGGCGGCGTCAACGGCATGAAGAACGGCTTCGAGCTGGATGAGATCCGCCAGAGCGTTTACGGCAAAGATTACAAACTGTTCGACAGCACGTACACCAAGCGCGTGGACCAGGTGGTGAAGGTGGATTACTATATCAACGGCTGCCCGGTATATATCCCCGAACTGGTGGAGGTGCTCAAGCACGCGCTGCGCGGCCTGCCCTACACCGTGCCGGACAACCCCGTCTGCGCCGAGTGCAAGCTCAACGAGAACGTCTGCATGTACGAGCGCGGCGTGGCCTGCCTGGGTCCCTGGACCAAGGCCGGCTGCAACAGCTGGTGCGTCAATAACGGCAACATCTGCTACGGCTGCCGCGGCGAGGTGAAGAACCCCGCCAAGAACGCCGCCAACGACGTGATCTCCAAATACAACCTGAAGCCCGAACTCATTACCAAGAAGTTCGAGATGTACAACAAGTGCAAGGAAGGTGTGAAATAATGGCTAACGTGAAAGATCTCGACATTAAAGTGGAGTACGTGACCCGCGTAGAGGGCCACGGCAACATTGTCGCCAACGTGAAGAACGGCAAGATAGAGAAGTGCGAGTTCCACGTGGTGGAAACGCCCCGCCTGTTCGAGGGCATGCTGCGCGGGCGCAGCATCTTCGAAGCGCAGCACATAACCAGCCGCATCTGCGGCATCTGCTCCTGCGGGCACTCGCTCGCGAGCGTGAAAGCCGCCGAGGACGCACTGGGCGTTACGCCCACCGAGCAGACCGTGAAACTGCGCAAGCTGCTCCTGGACTACGAGTTCCTCGACAGCCACATCCTGCACGTGTACCTGCTGGCCGCGCCCGACGTGCTGGGCGTGCCCTCCTTCATCCCGCTCATCGCCTCGCATAACAAGACCGTGCGCCAGGTGCTGCGCCTGAAGAAGGCCGTCAACGACTGCTGCGACATCCTGGTGGGGCGCCATATACACCCGATCACCATGATAGCCGGCGGCTGGACCAAGCTTCCTTCGAAGAAGGAAATAGACGCCCAGATAAAGCTGCTCGAGGGCATGGCCGAGGACCTGGGCGAAGTGCTCAAGCTCGCCAAGACCCTGACGTTCCCGGACTTCCACCGCAAGACCGAGTATGTGGCGCTGGTCTCCGACGACGCCGAGTACCCGCTCCTGAACGGCGACATCGGTTCCACCGAAGGCAAGCGCGTGAGCTACAAGGACTACAAGAAGTCCACCAACGAATACATAGACCCGCGCTCTTCCGCCAAATGGACCAAGTGGAGCGGCGAGAGCGTGTTCGTGGGCGCGCTGGCCCGCTTCAACCTCAACGCCGACAAACTGCACCCCAAGGCCAAGGCCCTCGCCAAGGAACTGGGCTTCAAGCCGGTCTGCGATAACCCCTTCCTGAACACTGTGGCGCAGGTGGTGGAAATAGTGCACTGCTACCACCACGCCCTCGACATCCTGAAGGACCTGAAGAAGAACGGCCTGGACTACAGCGAGGCCATCACCGTAGGCGTCAACGAGAAGGGCGCCGTGCCGGTGCGCGCCGGCGACGGCGTGGGCTCGGTGGAGGTGCCCCGCGGCATCCTGCACCACAACTACGTGACGGACAAGAACGGCATGATCAAGACCGCCAACTGCATCATCCCGACCAACCAGAACGTAAGCAATATCGAGCACGACTTCGCGAAGCTCCTGCCCGAGATACTCGGCGAGGGGAAGGACAAGATCCGCCTCAAGCTGGAAATGCTCGTGCGGGCCTACGACCCGTGCATCTCCTGCTCCGCGCATTACCTCGATGTCACCTTCGTGGAGTAAAGAGGTGGCCGCGGCGCTGGCCCCCAAGGGCCGGACGCTGGTGATAACGCTGGGCAGTACGTTAAGGGCCGACGATGGCGTCGGCCCTTACGTTTGTTCCAACGTTAAGTTCCGCCGGAAGGGCCTGAAGCTGCTGGACGCCGGCACCACGCCGGAGAACATAGCCCAGACCGCCATAAACTGGAAGCCGGAAAAGGTGATCCTGGTGGACGCGGCCCACTTTCAGGGCGAGGCGGGGGAGATCCGTGTAATACCGCTCGAGGCCATCAACCAGAGCGCCATTACGTCCACGCACAGCTTCCCGCTGTCGGTGACTTTCTCCGTGGTAAAGGAAGATACAGGCTGCGAGCTGGTGGTGGTAGGCGTGCAGGCCAAGTCCCTCGATCATAAGGAAGGCCTGTCCCCCGAGGTGGAAGCCTCCGCCGCAAAATTGGTAGATTACTTTAATTCTTTGTAGGGGTCAGGTCTTGATTTTTAGCATTCCGGGCTTAAGATGCTAAAAATCAAGACCTGACCCCAGAGGCTAAAATGTCTATATTCCAGGTTAAGTCGGTTGACGAGATAATGGCGGAGTCGCACGAGCGGGGGCACAAGCTCCCAAGGGTGCTGGGCTCTTTCGACGTGACGATGATAGGCATCGGGGCCATCATCGGCGCGGGCATTTTCGCCATGCTGGGCGAAGCGGCTACCAAGGGCGGCGCCGGCCCTTCCCTGATAATCTCCATCATACTTACGGCTATCGCCTGCGGTTTCGCCGCGCTGTGCTATGCCGAGCTGGCCGCCATGGTGCCCATCTCCGGCAGCGCTTATACCTACGCCTACGCCACACTGGGCGAGCTGGTGGCCTGGATCATAGGCTGGGACCTAATTCTTGAATACGCCATTGGCAACGTGGCCGTGGCCATAAGCTGGTCGGGCTATTTCAACGACTTCCTTAAGAGCGTGTTCGGCTTCGGCGTGCCGCTGTGGCTGAGGATGGATTATCATACTTTCCTGAAGGCGGGGGGGGATATAGCTTCCGTGCCGCATTTCTTCGGGATACCTATCATCTGTAACCTGCTGGCGGTGTCCGTGGTGGCCTTTCTAACCTGGGTGCTCGTGCTCGGGATTAAGGAGAGCACCCGGTTCAATTCCCTGATGGTGGGCATAAAGCTCCTCGTGCTGGTGGTCTTCGTGGCTGTGGGGATCTATTACTTCGACCGCCGGAACTGGGTGCCTTTCGCGCCGGGCGGCTGGAAAGGCATACAGGTAGGCGCGGCTTACATCTTCTTCGCTTACATCGGTTTCGACGCGGTATCCACGGTGGCCGAGGAGACCCGCGACCCGCAGAAGAACATGCCCATCGGCATCATCGGCTCGCTCATCATCTGCACCATTATTTACGTGCTGGTTACGGTGGCGCTGACTGGCATGATGCCGTTTACCGAACTTAAGGACAAGATAGCCGAGCCGCTGGTGGCCGGCCTGGAGTATAACCACGCGGCCCACTGGCTGGTGGGCCTGGTCTCGCTGGGCGCCGTGGTGGCCACTACCGCCGTGCTGCTGGTGTTCCAGATGGGGCAGCCGCGCATCTTCTTTTCCATGAGCCGGGACGGCCTGCTGCCGCCTTATTTCGCGAAGGTGCACCCGGTCCACAAAACGCCGCACGTCACCACTATCTGGACCGGCCTCTTCGTGGCGGGCTTCGCCTCTTTCTTCAGCCTGGACACCATGGCCGAGCTCTGCAATATAGGCACGCTGTTCGCCTTTGTGGTGGTCTGCGTGGGCGTGATAATACTGCGCGTGAAGGACCCGGGCCGCCCGCGGCCTTTCCGGGCGCCGGGCGGCTACGCCACGCCGGTGCTCGGCATATCTTTCTGCCTGTTCTTGATGCTGGGACTGGGATTCATGACCTGGATGCGCTTCCTCATCTGGCTGGCTGTGGGCCTGGTGATCTATTTCTTCTATGGTTACAAGAACTCCCGCCTGCGCACCGGGGACCTGGCGCTCCCAATTAAATAGGGACAGCGCCCTATTTACGGCTTAACCGCCTGTTGATAAAAGCATATAATATAAGTGTAAATTTTGATGCAGGGCTTGTTGAAATAGGGCGCTGTCCCTATTTAAAGGAGAGGTATGCTGGATAAGATGAAGCAACTTTGGGAAATGAAGACCAAGATGGACCAGATAAAGAAGGAACTGGACGGTCTGGAACTCGCCAGCGAGGACAACCTGGTAAAAGTCACCATCACCGGCTCGCAGGAAGTGAAGCGCGTGGAGATAAAGGCGGAGCTGGCCGCGGCCGACAAGGCCAAGCTGGAGGCCTCCCTCGCCGAGACCGTCAACCGCGCCGTAAAAGAGAGCCAGAAGGCCGCCGCGCAGAAAATGAGCGCGCTGGGCGGACTGCCGGGCTTGGTATAATTGACTTATGCATGAATGGGCCCTGGCGGAGTCGGTCATCAAGACCGCGGTGGAGCAGTCTGGAGTTCAGAAACTGAAGAAGCTTAAAGAGGCCGGCGTTGTTTTTGGCGAACTGCAGGCCATAGACCGCGAGATCTTCGTCTTTGCGCTGGAGGAACTGCGCAAACAGTTCCCGGTGGCGGCCGCCTGCAAGTTCAAGGTTTCCACCGAACCCGCGGCTTTCCGCTGCAAGGCCTGCTCGTACGAGTTCCCGTTGAAGGGCCTGAAGAAGACCAAGGACGAGGCCGAGTTCATCCACTTCGTCCCGGAAATGGCGCACACTTTTCTTAAATGCCCCAAGTGCAAAAGCCCGGATTTCGAGATAGCCCGGGGGCGCGGCGTTTCCATCAGCTACCTGAAGGGCGAAAAATGAACATAGACCCGCGTCCCTCTGTGATCGGCGAAAGGCTCTCCAGGGTCAAGCGCGTTATCGCCGTGACGGGCTGGAAGGGCGGCATAGGCAAGAGCGTCACCGCCTCCACGTTGGCCCTGCTGCTGGCGAAAAAAGGATATAAGATCGGCCTGTTCGACCTGGATTTTGCGGGCGCCTCCGACCACCTGATACTCGGCGCCAAGGGCCTGTTCCCCAAAGAGGAAAAGGGCCTAGAACCGCCCGTGTACGAGGGTGTAAAGTTCATGAGCGTGGTGTTCTTTTCCGAGAACAAGGCCGTGCCGCTGCGCGGGGCCAACGTGTCCGACGCCATCATAGAACTGCTGGCCATAACGCAGTGGGGGGAACTGGATTTTCTGGTGCTGGATATGCCGCCCGGTATAAACGACGCCGCGCTGGACGTAATGCGCTTTGCGCGCGGGGCGCAAGTGCTGGCCGTCACCATCCCGTCCGTGCTGGCGCACGACGTGCTGGACCGCTCCCTGGAACTTTACAAAAAGCTGAAGGTGCCGGTGCTGGGCATTGTGGAGAATATGGCCGCCAAGCCCGGCCCGCGCTCAGTGCGCCGCGACCCCGCCCTGGAGCGGGCGCTGGGGCGCCCCGCCGCCCTGCTTAAGACCCGCTTTGCCTCGGACCTTTCTGCTGTCATGCGGCGGCTGCATGTGATTTAAGTCTGGAATTTGCTATACTTTTTCCCGGGGGATTGATAATAATCATATAGCATGCCGGTTTACCTGATAACCTACTCTATTCTCTTCTGGGTTCCAGCCCTGCTGTTTATTTTTTTCCTGCTGGGGCGGGAATCGGCCCCGCTCAAGAAGTCCTTCTGGGGCGCCTGCGTAGCTATGGCCGCCGTCTCCGTAATCATGGAGTATCTTTTCCTTAAATTCGACGTCTGGTTCTTTTCCGAAAAAATCGACCGCCTGCTGGGCCTGTGGATAGGCCCCGCCCCCGTGGAGGAATTCGTGTTCTGGTTCGGCGCCACGCCGTTCTGCCTGGCGATATACCTCACCTACAGGAAATTTTTTACCAAGAATGCCTGACATAGACGAACTCCTCAGCGAAGAGGACCGGAAGAAGAAAGACGCGACGGCCCAGAAAAAATGGCCGGCCAGCGTGCTGCTGGCCGCCCCGTTCTTTTTGCTGGTCATCCCTCTGTACAAGGCGGCGCGGGAGCGCATGAACTGGAAAGCCGCGTTGGCCATGGTGGCCACTTTCGAGGCTATCATGATCTGCGCCGAGTTGTTCTCCGTTTCGCGCGGCCATTGGATCTGGAACCCCAACCGCATACTCGGCCCGGCGTTCTTCGGCGTGCCTATAGAGGAGCCGCTGCTTTACTACTGGTTCCCGCCGCTTTTTGTGGTGATACTTATGCACGCCTTTGAGGGCTTCTTTGAAAAACGGGGGGGCGCCAAGTGAAGATGATCATCCTTGAAGCCGTGCTTTACCTCCAGATACCGCTTACCTGGTACCTGTTCAGGCGTTTTGCCCGGCGCAACGTGACGGGCGAGATGATAGCGGGGACTATGATAGGCGCCTTTAACGAGTTCGCCACCGAGCCGCTCTGGGATTACCACCTGCATATCAACGTCTACAAGGATACGCCGCTGGCCGTGGTGCTTGGCTGGGGCGTCATGTTCACGCTGGTCACCTTTATTTCCGAAAAACTCTACTGCGCCTTCCTTAAAAAGCCGCGCATCGAGGCCAAGGATAAGCGCATCTTCGTTTTCGACGTAGTTGCCGCGGCCGTGGTCGCCTTCCCGCTCGAAACGCTGGGCCTCAAGTTAGGCATCTGGACCTACCGCTACGACCGCCTGGCCTGGGACTGGGGCAACGTCCCTTTCTTCAATATGCCTTACGAGGCCCTGTTCGGTTATATCCTTTTCATGCTGGTGACGCCGACTTTTGTGCGGTACTGGGAAAAGCCTTTCGAGGGCGGTGCCGAGAATCAATGATAACATTCGCGAAGGATGATAATACAAGGGAAACGCTGCGCCTGAACGTGCTGGCAGTGGCCTGCCTTGGGGTGATAGCCTCCGTGATGCTCTGGGCCGGGGTGCTGCCCTTCCCTAAAACGGTGACCTGGTTCACCGGCGTTTCGGCCGCGTCGTACACGCTCTATTTTATTTTCTTCGACCGGATCTGCCGGACCTGCTACCGGACCGCCGGGATATTGCTCAGCCAGTTGGGCGTGCTGATCATCACCGTTTCAATTTATTTTACCGGCGGCGTGGTCTCTCCGCTTGTTTTCCTTTACATGGCTATGCTGGTCTCGGAGTCCATCTACGGGCTGGAGAACAATTATACCGTCCCCGTGAGCGCCTCCGGCTACCTGGTGGTGGTGGGCGCCCAGTACTGGGGCTGGCTGCCTAACCCGGCGCCCTGGGCCGCCGGCGCCTACTCGAGCCCGGTCTTCGTCTGCGTAGTGGTGATGTTGGTGGTGGCCTACCTGGTGCTTACCAAGAACATGAGCGAGAAGATAGTTAATGGCCTGCGGGCGCGCCTGGAGCTTGAGGCCATTGAGCGCACCGCCATGATGAAGAAGTTCTCCGAGCTGGATTCCACCGCGCAGATAGGGGCACTGGCGCACCGCATAGCGCACGACCTGCGCGCGCCGCTGGCGTCCATCTCCGGCTACATCCAGCTGGAGCTGCTCAAGCCGCGCGATACCGCCACAAAGCAGGTGTTCACTGACCTCAACGATATAGTGGACGGAATGACCGAATCGCTTTCCTGTATTACCCGCTTTGGCAAGGTTTCCCAGGCGCATGAGGAAGAACTGGACCTTGTGGAATTCTTCCGCCAGCTGCTGGCCATCGCCGCGTTCTCGCCGCAGGCCCTGGGCGTGAAGTTCGTTAAGGACTGCCCGGAAAAAACCGCCCTGCGCGTGCTGGCTTCCCGTTCGGACCTGCAGCAGGCTTTCTTCAATATAGTCAAGAACGCCGTGGAAGCCATGGCGGACAACGCCAGCGGCAAGCGCCTCGAGGTTGCCCTAAAGCGCGACGGAAAAGAGGCGGAGATAACTATTTCAGACAACGGCCCCGGCATCCCGCCCGCCGCCCTGAAGGACTTGTTCCGCAAATCAATAACCACCAAAAAGGACGGCACCGGGGTGGGGCTGATAATCACGCGGGACCTGCTTACGCGTAACAACGGGTCGCTTGAATTCCATAACCGCAAGGAAGGCGGGCTGCGCGTGGTCACCCGCCTGCCGCTGGTAGGGTAGTTGCGCCGGCGGCTCTAAACTCCTATAATCCTCTTTCAGGACGCTTGGGTAGGGTGTCCGATGTTATCTTCTTCTTGTGGAGGCTTCAGTGCTTAATACATCGTGTTCTAATATGGCGTTTCGCGTTTTTGCCGGCCTTTTTACGGCCGGTTCTTTGTTGTTGTCGATGCCTGGGCGGGGCGGCGCCTCCGGCTATGAATTTGACGGCGTGGGCGCGCGTTCCATTGCGCGCGGCGGAGCGGTAATAGCCGACGCCGCGGACTGGACCGCCATTTACTGGAACCCGGCCAACCTGGCCGACGTGAAGCGCCGCGAGGCCGGCCTGGAACTGAAGGGCGGCAACAGCCACAGCCGCGACGGCAACTCCTTTAATGTGGGCGGCACAGGCAACATCTTCTCCAAGAAAAAGCAGGATTCTTCTTTCTTTTTCGGGTCTGCCGGCTCCGTGATGCCGCTAGACGATTCTTCCGCAGTCGGGTTTGGCGTATACCTGCCGCTCTTGCAGGGGGCCAAGTTCAAGGACCACCACCCGCTTAACGCGGCTTTCAACAGCATAGATTACGAGGGCAGCGCGGCCATAGCGGTAGGAAATATCTCTTACGCCCGCCGCCTTACGGAAAAATTCACCGGGGCCGTGGGAGTTAACGCGGTTTATGGCCGGCTCAAGTCCGACACCGTCATGGATTTTGCGCTTACGCCCCCTGGGTATACCACGCCGTCGGTCCTGACCCAGAGTCTCGATGGCAGCGGGTACGGAGTTGAGGCCGTTTTCGGCGGCAAATACGAGATAGCGGACCGCCTTTTTGCGGGTGCCGTTTTCCGCTCCGGGACAAAGGTGAAGATAACCGGCGAGGCCGACGCTGCCTCCTCGTTGGGCGTTACCGAAAAAAGCGATTTCAAGTTCACGCTGAAGCAGCCGCCCACCAGCGGCATAGGTCTGGCCTGGAAAGACGGCGGCCGCTGGACTTTCACCGGCGACTTCACTCAGACATGGTGGCGCGGTTTCCATAACGCCATAGACTACAAGACTGCCGGGGCCCTGTTGACGGACCAGGCGAACACCTTCGACTGGAAAACTTCCTACAAGTACCGCCTTGGAGCGCTGTGGAAGTATAATGAGCGCACCGACTTTATGGCCGGCTACGCCTACGACACGCCCGCCATCGACGGCGGCAGCATAGACTTCTCCTCCGCCATCGACGTGCCCATGCACCGTGTCACCCTGGCCGGCAGCCGCCGGTGGGGGGATTTCGAGGGGACGCTGGCCGGCCTGGTGGGCTACAATTCCCGCAACACCGGCGGCGTGAACTACCGCCTGGGCGGAGAATACCTGATAGCGGAGGGCAAGTACCGCTTCTGATCGATATATGACCGAAGACGTAGAAATATCTCCGGCTAAAAAGCGCGCCGCATGGGTGGTGGGCGGGCTTATGGCCGCGGTGATAGTCGGTTCCACCGTTGTCCACCACTTCTTTCCCGGGGTGTTCAAGGCGGTGCCCATGGAGGGCGTGCCTTACTCCACCCCCGTCCAGGCGCTGCTGCTGGACCTTATTCCTTTGGCCTGCGGCGCGGCCTGTTTCTACCACGCACGGCGTACGCTGGGCTGGTACAAGGCCATGATGTTTTTGGGCGGCTCGTTCTTCTTTACCGGGCTCGCCGAGAACCTGTGGATCTTCCTGGGCAAGCACCCTCAGCTGCTCGCCGGCATCAGCGGCGAATTCAGCTCCGTGCCGGGTACCTACTACTTCACGCGCGGCTTCTTTTGGTGGGGAGATATGCCCGCCACTATCTGCCTGGCCTGGTTCTTCATAGCCTACTCCTGCGTTTATATCCAGGACGTGCTGCTGCCCGGCACCGGCATCTGGCGGCGCGCCGCCGTGGGCGGGCTGATGGCCATGAGCCTGGACCTGTGGCTGGACCCGGTGCAGGTTTCCCCGGCCTGGCAGTCCTGGAGGTGGATGACCAACGAGACCGTAAAGATCTTCTCCATCCCGCTTACCAATTTCGCGGCCTGGTTCCTGCTCATCTTCCTTTTCGCGGTGGCTTTCGAGAAGCTGCCACGCCTGGTGGCCAGGCGCGGCGTGGCGGGTGGGACTTCCTTGTTCTTCCTGCTGCTACTGGGCTTCAAGGTGGCCATCCTGGTTTCTTTTGTGCTGTACGGTATTCCGGCCATGAAGTACATCTCGCCGCCGGTTAACCTGACGCTGTGGGGACTGTAATATGAAAAGGCTTTTTCCTTATTTCCCTATCATTTCCCTGTTCGCTTACTGGCTTTACGGCTGCGTGGCCGGCGCGCTGGTCTCCGGAGACCCGCGCCTTTTAAAGATCTCCTTCGTTTCCCTGCCGGTAGTGCTGGGCATGGCGCTGGGCGCCGTGAAGCTGTATAAAACCGCGCGCGCGCAGGAGTGAGTTTTGTGGCGGTTCGCCGCGGAGTTATGGCATAATATATTCGTCGTAAGCAGAAGGAACCCGGTGCGATCCCGGGGCTGCCCCGCAACGGTAATGCCGCAAGGCTAGTCCGGTCTACTGCAACCCCGCAAGGCGGGGATTTCCGAGGGGGAACACGGGCCCTTTCTCTTTGGAGAAAGGGTTTTTTTATTATGAAAAAAATATCGCTGCTGTTCTGCCTCTTTTTCCTGCCGGCCGTCTGCCACGGCAAACGGGTGGTATCCCTGATGCCTTCCTACACGGAGATAATCTTCGCGCTGGGGGCGGGAGGGGCGCTGGTAGGCGTATCCAATTTCTGCGACTACCCGGCCGAGGCCGCAAAAATAGAGCGTACCGGGGATTACCTGCGCCCCAGCGTGGAGAAGGTCTACGCGCTTAAGCCCGACGTGGTTTTTGCCGGCGCGTGGGCCGGGGCCTCCTCCGCCAGACAGCTTTCCTCCATGGGTGTGAAAGTGGCGCTGATACCCCAGGAGCGGACCGTGGCGGATATTTTCTCCACGATAAGGCTGATAGCCGGGGAACTGGGCCGCAAACCCGCGGGGCTGCGGCTGGTGGGGAAACTCGCCGCTGATCTGCCCGTAAAGAACGACGCAAAACCGCCGCGCGTTTATCTGGAGGCCGACTCCGGGGGCTGGACCGCGGGCGGGGATTCCTTCCTGTCGGACGCGGTGCGGCTGGCCGGAGGAAAAAATATTTTTGGCGGCGAGAAGAAAGCTTATTTCCAGGCCTCCTGGGAAGAAGTGCTGCTGCTGGACCCGGAGGCCGTGGTGCTGCTCTCCGGCAACAAAGAGGAATTCCTGAAGCGGCCGATGGCGGCGGGGCTGGCGGCGGTAAAGAACGGCAAGGTGATAACTTCGCTGGACCGCGACGCTTTCTCCAGGCCGGGGCCCCGGCTTTTTGACGAGATAAAGAAACTGCGCGCGCTCCTGTATGGGGAAAACTAAGGGGCTGCTGCTCTTGGGCGCCTTGGGCGCGGCCTGCCTGCTGTCGCTGGCGGCCGGGCCGGCCGGCATGGCCCCCGACGTTATACTTAACCTGCGCCTGCCCCGCACGCTCGCGGCGCTCACCGTGGGCGCCGGCCTGGGCCTGGCCGGGGCGTTGTTCCAGGGCGCCTTAAAGAACCCGCTCTCCGATCCGTATATTTTAGGCACTTCCGCCGGCGCCACCGCGGCGGCCGTGCTTTGCTTCATTTTCGGGATAGACCGGTCTTCCCCGGTCTTCTTCGCGGCGGTGTTCGCCGGGGCTTTTGGGGCTACTTTCCTTTCTTATTGGCTGGCGCGGCTGGCCGGCCGCCTTTCCGACGCGGCGCTGGTGCTGGCCGGCGTGGCGGTAAGCGCCTTCCTGTCGGCGCTGGTGATGCTGGCGCTGTCGGCCGCGCGCGGGCGGGCGCTGCCGCTGCTTTCTTTTGTGCTGGGAGGGCTGTACCCGGCCGAGCCCGCTACGCTGGCGGCTTCGGCCGCGCTTACGCTGCTGGCCGGAGCGCTGGCCGCCGGCCGCTGGCGCGCCCTGGACGCGCTGGCGCTGGGCGAGGAGAAGGCTTACCACCTTGGCGCCGACCCGGTCCGCGAACGCCTGATCTTCTTTGCCCTGGCCTGCGCCTCCACCTCCGCCGCGGTGGCTCTGGGCGGGACCATAGGTTTTGTGGGGCTGATGGCTCCGCATATAGTGCGCTTTATTTCCGGGCCCTCCGCCCGCCTGCTTATCCCGGCGGCCGCGCTGGGCGGGGCAGCCATGCTGGCGGCGGCCGACGCGGCTGGGCGGCTGGTGTTCCCGCCCTCGGAGGTGCCGGCGGGCGTGATAATGGCGCTGGCCGGCGCGCCGTTCTTTATGTGGCTGCTCTGGAAGAGCGCCGGGAGGCGGAGCTGATGCCGGCGCTCAAAGTGCAGGGGCTGGAGTTTTCCTACGGCGCCGGGCCGCTTATAAACGGCGTCAGCTTCGAGCTGCGCCCCGGGGACTTTATGTGCGTCCTCGGCCCCAACGGCTCTGGCAAGTCCACGCTGCTAAAGCTCCTGACCGGCTTTATGAAGCCGGCGGCGGGGAGCGTGCGGCTGGCGGGGGAAGAGACCGCCGGGATGAGGCCGGGACGCCTGGCCGCCCTGGCGGCCTATGTGCCCAGCGAGACGGTGACCCCTTACGATTTTACCGTGCGCGAGGCGGTGCTGCTGGGCCGTACGGCCCGGGCCGGCCTCTGGCGCGGGTACTCTTCCCAGGACCAGGCCGCCGCGGACCGCGCGCTGGAGGAGACCGGTATAGCCGCGCTGGCGGGGCGCTCCATAAACTCCCTTTCTACCGGCGAGCGCCAGCTGGCCTTTATAGCGCAGGCCCTGGCGCAGGAGGCCAAGGTGCTGCTGCTCGACGAGCCCACGTCCCACCTGGACCTGCGCTACAAGTCCGCGGTAATGGGGCTCCTGTCCGGGCTGGCTGCGCGGCGCCTGGCCGTGGCGGCCGTGCTGCACGAGCCGGCGCTGGCCGCCCTGGGCTGCAACAAGGCCCTGCTGCTGGGCCGCGGAGGGTATTCGTTCGGCCCTTCAGCCCAAATGCTGACGCGCGAGAACCTTTCCTCGCTCTACGGCCTGCCGCCAGGCTCGCCGTTGCTGCCATAAAATTAAAAAGCCCGCTGAGTTCCGCGGGCTTTTCAACTCGGGCCGGTTCAGCGGGCCTGTTCCTTAAGTTGTTCCAGGGCCAGCGATTCCTCGCCGTCCTGTACGCGCTCTTCCATGTTGAACCTGGGTACGGACATGGTGATCTCGCCGAAGGACGGGTCGGAGGTCAGGGAAGCGCCGACTTCCTTGGGGGAAGGTATGCGCAGCGACTGCGTGCCGTTGAGGGTGGTGTAGATCCTGGCGCCGAAAGCGGTGAGCCGGTCGAGCGTTTCTTTGTGGGGGTGGCCGTAAACGTTGTCCTTGCCGTAGGAGATGATGGCTACCTTGGGCTGGACGCGGGCCAGGAACTGGTCGCTGGTGGAGTAGCGCGAACCGTGGTGCGCCACTTTCAGGTAAGTGGAATTGAGGCCGGACTTGTAGGTCCGCATTATGGTGCCTTCGATGGTGGATTCGGCGTCGCCCATCAGCAGGATGGACTGGCCGTTGTAGTAGACGCGCAGCACCAGCGAGCAGTTGTTGTTTTCGTCGTTGTCGTGCATCTGCACGGGCTGCCAGCAGGCGTTAAGCACCTTCACCGTCACGGTTTTGTCCCATTCAAGATTGTCGCCGGGCTTGGGGTAGTAGGTGCGGCAGCCGGGCTCGGCCGCGGCCAGGTCGCGCAGGTTGTTGTCACCCTGGGCGTCCACGTTCTCGGCCCGGGTATCGTAATAATTGCCAACTTCGAAAGCGGTGAAGACCTTTTTGAGGCCGCGGTAGTGGTCGCTGTGGGGGTGCGTCAGCACCACGCGGTCGATCTTGGTGACGCCCCTGGTTTTCAGGAAATCGTAGATGGGGGTGCCGGAGGGGCCGCCGTCCACCAGCGCGTTGGTGCCGTTGGGGAACTCCAGGAAGATCGCGTCGCCCTGGCCTACGTTCACGAAATAAGCGTTGACCTGGGCCGAGGCCCGGGAGAGGGGGAGCGAAACAAGCGCCAGGAAAACGAGGATTTTTTTCATGTTGTAGCCGGCTTGGTTGCCACTATTACACATGTGATATTGTATTGCATCGTTCTTGACCGCGCCAGCGCCAAAGGGCCTAGGCCGGCTGCGCCAAAAGACCTGTATAAATATTATATAAAGGCCGGTTTTTCCCTGTTTCTGCCGCCCCTGAATTTGCTATGATGCTCGTAGGGTGAAAGGGGGGGACGCGTTACCAAATACCGGCGCTCCCCCGGGTCCCGTTCAAACTTTTCCTAACCGGA
>JACRER010000072.1 GCA_016234365.1 Elusimicrobiota bacterium
CGGCAACGGGGGCCTTATACAGACCTTCACGCATGGCCCTGGCATAGACGAGCCCTTGATAATGACCAAAGCGGAAGGGGCCAATTACTATTACCACGCGGACGGGCTGGGCTCCATAACGGCGCTGACCGACGACAACGCACAGCCGGTCGAGACCTACACCTACAAAGCCTATGGCCAGCCCACTATCAAAGACCGCACGGGAGCGGTCCTCGACAAGTCTCAGATAGGAAACCCATATTTATTTACAGCCCGTGAGCTCGACAGCGAGTCCGGGCTGTATTATTATCGCGCCAGATATTATGACTGGCTGCGCGGGGCTTTCACACAAGAGGATCCGCTGGGATTCTCAGGGGGTGACCCCAACCACTATTCCTACGTAAAGAATCGGCCAAGCAATTCCGTTGACCCATCTGGAAAAATTGGGTGGATGGTTGCTGGTGGCTTAATTTCTGGTGGAATCGATTTAGCGATACAATATAGCCAAGTAAATAATTTCAGCGAGATTAATTGGAAATCTGTTGCGATTAGTGCTGCTGCTGGCGCAATAGGGGTTGGGTTGGAGAGCCAAATCTCAAAAATTGCTCTCACGACAGGATGGCGTATCGGGCTAAATGGGTTGGGAAACGCTGCACTAGGGTCATCAAGTAGAATTTTTACAAATGTTGTTTCTGGTAAGGATTGGAGCAGCGGGGCACTAACTGCAGGTGTTACAAGTGGCCTATTTAGTCTCGGCGGTTCTGCATTACAGGAATCTGTATTGAGCATGAATACTTACCTTGCGAATATGGTGTTTGACGAATTATCTTTAAGCGATAAACTCTTATTATCCTCCAATGCAGTTCAGTGGACAACGGAATCAGGTGCTTTTGGAAAAATAGTAAATGCAGTTGGCTTGGGAGTTTCTTCTATGAGCCCTTTATATGAGGGATGTGAAAAATGAAAATGGCCGCTAGTAAAACGAAGTTGGCATTAGTTGTACTTTCGTCGCTTTACCTATTACTTGATACCGCATTGGGTGGGATAATCGGAGTAATTGGGTATTTCTTGCTCTCGATGATGAAAGTTAATCTCCTAGTTAGGGAACTGTTTTTCTGGGTAATGTTGGGCATGGGGTTGTTATATGGGATTGTGTATTCTGTTAAG
This sequence comes from Elusimicrobiota bacterium, assembly GCA_016234365.1. Classification (GTDB taxonomy): domain Bacteria; phylum Elusimicrobiota; class Elusimicrobia; order Elusimicrobiales; family UBA9959; genus UBA9959. Next base: position 1,147 of record JACRER010000072.1, read on the forward strand.
TGCTGCTGGGGGCTTTGCTCAAAAAAAGATAATAGTGAGACTGCCCTGGGCTTGAAAAAGTGAGTAGACTGAGTTTAAATATCTTTTTCATCGCAGGATTTCCTGACCTTACCCCAGGAAATCGGACCAGTTTGAATTATGAAAAGTGGAGCAAGTGACTAGATGAAAAAACTGCGGGCAAATATAACGATGCTCGTTCTCGGCGTCGCTTTAATGGCGCCGGTTGCGGCGTTTGCCGGGAATGCGGTACTGGTGCTCGGTCCTGATGCGACGGAGGCCCAGCGGACGGCCGCCGAAAAGGCAAAGGCCGAATTAGTGGCCAGGGGAGAGACGGTAGTGGAACTCCCTGCCGACGAGGCCGGCGAACTGCGGCAAGCGGCCATATTGGGCGGCGGCGGGCCGGTGATAGCGGCGGAAGGGGCCGGCATCAGTGTCTACGACGGGATTTCAGGGAAAGATATTACAAAAGCTTTCAAGACAGGCCCGCTCGTGAAAGCGGCGGAAAAAAAGGAAGCTCCAACTCCGGCGAAGGAAACGGTCCCGGTCCCCAGAAAATCCACGCCACGTGAGGATACGGCTGGTATCCATAACCGTATCGGCCTTCAGATGGGCGTTTCAAATTTGCGCAAGAACGAGGATGATTTCGAAATGCTGGCGGCCAACAACGCAGGCGCATCCAGCCGCTATACCGCGGCCACGGGGCGATTCCGCCTGTTCTACGAGCGCGCGCTGTCGGAGAAATATACGCTGGGCCTGGCCGCCGGCACGGCTAAAGGCGGCCAGATAGTTTATGATCAGGGCGGCAAAACCCTGAACATGGACGTCGCGCCCAAAAGCGTTACGCTGTACCTGCGCCGGGATTTTGGGCGGCACCTGGGCGTGTACGCCGGCGGCGGCGCGGATTTCGTTTCCGTAGTCGTGGCGGATGGCTCCGACCTGGCGGGCATAGGGGCGCAGCACGGGAATTTCGAAGGCGACGGCACGGTCCCTCACGGGGAGGCCGGTTTCATACTTTCAGCGGGAAACTTTTCCCTCCGGTTCTCGCTGGTCAATACTTTTGGCGGGTCAATTTCCCCGTTGAAGGCTTCCGGCGGCGGCGCCAAATACCTCCTTACCGTAAAAGGCAACAAGACCCTTTCCTATAAGAAGGAAGGACAGCCGCTGGCGGCCGGCGAGCGCTATTTCAAGGCCGATCCCGGCGGTTTCTCCTCCGCTGTCACGCTGAATTACGCTTTCGCCTGCTGGTAAACAACCGCGTTTTCGCTTGTAATCCCCGGTCAGGAATTGCTAATATTATATATGGAAGGTGGCTGAAGTTCAGCCGCTTTTTTTTCTGATAGGGCGTTTTATGGACAAGTCCAAACTTGAGAGCGAAATCGAGAAGGCGCTGGATGCCAGCGGCTTCGAACTGATAGACCTTAAACTGGGCAGCCACAACGGCAAGCCGCTCATCCAGGCGTTCGTGGATCGCGAGACGGGCGGTGTGCTGCTGGACGACTGCGCGGTGCTAAGCGAAAAGCTGGGCGAGTTCCTGGACGCCAATAATTTTTACGCGGACGGCTATTTCCTGGAGGTTTCCTCCCCCGGGATGGACCGCGTGGTCAGGAAAGAAAAAGATTTCAAACGCTTCACGGGCCAGCAGATAAAGGTCCGCCTGAAGCTGCCGGTAAACGGTTCCCGCGTTTACTACGGGGACATAACCGGCTTTGAAAACGGGCAGGTGCTCCTGTCCGGCGGCTTAAAATTCAGACTCGAGGACATCGACGAAGCCAGGCTCAATCCTGCCGACGAAGAGATCTTCAAGAAAAAATAAACAGGGGTAAGACAATGACGAACAAGGAACAGAAAACCAAATCGGAACTTTTACTGGCGCTCGAACAGCTGGAGCGCGAGAAGAATATAAAGCGCGACGACGTCTTTAAGACCATCACGGACTCCCTCGTGAGCGCGCTGCGCAAGTATTTCGGCAAGACCGCCCAGATCATGGCCGGCATAGACCCCGAGACCGGCGAAATGGCCGGCTTCCTGGTCAAGAAGGTATCCGAGACCGTGGTCACGCCCGAGCTGGAAATAACCCTGGCCGACGCGCAGAAGACCCAGCCCGACGCCAAAATAGGCGACGACGTGCACATCCCCGTGCCGATACAGGATTTCTCCCGCATAGCGGCCCAGACCGCCAAGCAGGTGCTCATCCAGAAGATCCGCGAGATCGAGAAGGTCCGTATCTTCGACGAGTACAAGCCCCGCGAGGGCGAGATCGTGACCGGCCTGGTGCACCACGTGGCCGGCCGCGACATCTTTGTGGACCTGGGCAAAGCCGAGGCCATCCTGCCCTTCTCCGAACAGATCCGCCGCGAGCACTACAGCGTTAACCAGCGCGTGCGCGCCATCATCCACCGCGTGGACAAAGAGAACAAGGGCCTGCAGATAGTCCTTTCCCGCGCTTCCGGCGGCTTCCTGAAGGCGCTGTTCGAGGCCGAAGTGCCCGAGATCGCCGAGAAGGTCATCGAGATCGTGGACGTGGTCCGCGATCCCGGCTTCCGCGCCAAGGTGCTTGTGCGCAGCAACTCCCCCAAGGTGGACCCGGTGGGCGCCTGCGTGGGTATCCGCGGTTCCCGCATCCGCGTCATCATGAGCGAGCTCGCCAACGAGAAGATCGACCTCATCCCCTTCATCGACGACACCCTGACGATGATAGCCAAGGCCTTCTCCCCCGCCACGGTCAGCTCCGTGAAGGTGCTGGATAAGGAAGCCAAGCGCGCCCAGGTCATAGTGCCCGACGACCAGCTCGCCATGGCCATCGGCCGCGAAGGCCAGAACATCCGCCTGGCCAGCCGCCTGACCGGCTGGGAGATAGAGGTGAAGTCCGAAGGCCAGCGCAACGAGGAGAACAAGCAGACCACCGAAAGCGCGATGCGCGACCTGCTTAAGATCGACGGCGTGGGCTCCAAGGTGGCCGAAACGTTGATCACGATGAACGTGCTGGACATCCGCACCCTCTCCGGCCTGACCGAGGAAGAGCTCTGCTCCCTCGAAGGCATAGGCGAGAAGACCGCCCAGAAGATCCTGGCCGGAGCCAAGAAATTCATAGAAGAGAATCCGAACTATGGCCAGGAGGCCGCCCCCCAATCCGCCCCCGCGACCGAAGAGGTGAAAAATGACAGCCAAGAAGAAGGAAAATGAGGATTTAGAGAAGAAGGACGCGGCGGCGAAACCCGAGGCTAAAGCGGCCCCGAAGAAGAAGGCCGCCGCCAAGAAGCCCGAAGAGGGCGCCCCTGCCTCCGAGAAGAAGCCGGCGGCCAAGAAAGCCGCCGCCCCCAAGGCCAAGAAGGCCGAGGCGGAGGAAGCCCCCGCGGCCGAAAAGCCCGCCAAGCCCGCTCCCGCCAAAGCCAAGAAAGCCAAGGTCGAAGAGACCGTGGCCGAGCCGGAGCCTCCCAAGAAGCCCGATCTGAAGCGCTTCATGTTCTCCCATTCTACGGCCGAAGGCACCATTGCCGCCGGCCCCACCGGGCAGAAAGAAGAGCCCAAGCCCGTGGAGCCGCCTAAACCGGCCGCTCCCGCCGCGGCCCCTGCCGCCGGCCCCGCCCCCGTAAAGCCGGCCGTTCCGCCCGCTCCCGGTCTCAAGCCCGGCCTGGCGCCGGCCTCCAAACCGCCCGTGCTCGGCCCCCGGCCCGGCATGCCGCCGGCTTCCAAGCCGCCCGTGCTGCCGCAGGCCCCCCGGCCCGCCCCGCGCCTTATCATACCGCCGCTCATAAAGCCGTCCGCCCCGTCGATGCGCCTGGGGCCGGTACTGCCCAAGCCGCAGACCCCGGTACGCCCGGCCTACGGCCCCGGCAAGCCGCTGCCGCCCAAGCCGGTGCTCAAACCGGCCCTCAAGCCGGCGGCGCCCGCCGCCAAGCCGGCCGCCCCCGCCGCGCAGCCCGCCGCCGCCGGTGAAAAGGCCGCGCTGCCCAAGCTGAAGGTCTCTACCAACGTCATAGTCCGGGAGCTGGCCGAGAAGCTCGGCGTCAAGACTACCGACCTCATCAAGAAACTGATGGGGATGGGCGTGTTCGCCACCATCAACCAGCGCCTGCAGGAGGACGCCGCCCAGCTGATAGCCGCCGATTACGGCTTCGAGCTGGAGATGATCCCGATGTACGGCGAGGAAGAGCTTAAAGAGGAGATCGAGCACGAAAAGCCCGAGAACCTCAAGCACCGCTACCCCATCATCACCATCATGGGCCACGTCGACCACGGTAAAACCACGCTGCTCGACGCGTTGCGCGAGTCCAACGTCGTGGACACCGAGGCCGGCCAGATAACGCAGCACATCGGCGCCTACATGGTGACCACCCCCCGCGGCAAAATAACCGTGCTCGACACGCCCGGCCACGAGGCGTTCACCGCCATGCGCGCCCACGGCGTCAAGATCACCGACATCGTGGTGCTGGTAGTTTCCACGGTAGACGGCGTCATGCCGCAGACCCTGGAAGCCATCAACCACGCCAAGGCCGCCGACGTTCCCATGATCGTCGCCATCAACAAGATCGACCTGCCCACGGCCAACACCCAGCAGATCAAGCAGCAGCTGTCCAACCACGGCCTGCTGCCGGAAGACTGGGGCGGCAAGACGCCGATGGTGGAAGTTTCCGCCAAGAAGCGCCTCAACATGGACAAACTGCTGGAAATAGTCAGCATCCAGGCCGAACTGATGGAACTTAAGGCCAACCCGGACAAACCGGGCCAGGGCATAGTCATCGAATCCCGCCTGGACCCCAAGAAGGGTATAGTGGCCACCATCATCAACGTCACCGGCACCATAAAGATCGGAGACCCGTTCACCGTGGGCGCCGCGCACGGCAAAGTGCGCGCCATGGTGGACGACCGCGGCAACCGGCTGGACGAACTTAAACCCAGCATGCCGGCCGAAGTCCTGGGCATCAGCGGCGAAGTTCCCACCGCCGGCGACGTGCTCAAGGTGGCGGAGAACGAGAAGGAAGCCCGCCACGTGGCCGACAAGCGCAAGCTCAACCGCCGCGAAGAGGCCATCTCCCACCAGCGCCACGTCAGCCTGCTGTCGCTGAAGTCCCAGGTGGACCAGCACCTGCTCAAGAACCTCAACGTCGTCCTCAAGACCGACGTGTTCGGTTCCCAGCAGGCCATCAAGGACTCGCTCGAGCGCATGAGCACGAGCGAAGTGGCCATCCAGATGCTGCACACCGGCATCGGCAACATTACGGAGTCCGACGTGCTGCTGGCGAAAGCCTCCTCGGCCGTCATCCTCGGCTTCCATGTGGACGCCGACAACAAGGTCCGCGAAGCCGCCAAAGCGGCCGACGTGGAAATACGCGAATACACCATCATCTACGACCTGCTGGAGGACGTGCGCGCCGCGATGAGCGGCTTGCTGGCCCCCGAGATCGTGGAGCTGGTCACCGGCCGGGCGGAGATCCAGCAGATCTTCGACCTGAGCTCCGGGCGCGTGGCTGGTTCGCTGGTGCGCGAAGGCAAGCTGACCCGCAACCAGGCCGTCCGCCTGATGCGCGGCGGCGCCGTAGCCGGCACCGGCAAGATCAGCGGCCTCAAGCGCTTCAAGGAAGACGTCCGCGACGTGGAGAAGGGCCTGGAGTGCGGTATCCTGCTCGACGGCATCAAGGACTTCCAGGCCGGCGACGTGATAGAGGCCATAACGAAAGAGGAACGCATCCGGCGCCTGGCGGCGCCGGGTGCCTGAAGCATGGGCTCCAAACGCAACGACAGGCTGCGCGAGCTGTTCCTTCAGGAGATCAGCGAGGCCCTGCGCAAGGTCAACGGCATCAACGCGCACGGCATCCTGACACTTACCGGGACCAGCCTTACGAGCGACAGCAAGGTGCTGTACGTCTACTATTCGGTGCTCGGCACCGACGAGGACCGCCGCCGCAAGGCGCTGCTCCTGACGGCCAACGCCTGGGACCTGCGCTCCCTGCTCTTCAAGCGCCTCCGCCTGAAGAACGTTCCGGAACTGGTCTTCAAGTACGACGAGACACCGGAGAAGGCTTCCCACATAGAGGACATCTTCAGCAAGATACGCGCCGAAAATGACAAAGCCGATGAGAACTCTGGACCTCGAGACTGAATTCAAGCGCCTGGAAGAACTGATAGCCGGCTCGCAGAGCTTCTTCCTGGCCGGGCACCTGAATCCCGACGGGGATACTATAGGCTCCATGCTGGCCATCGGCTCGGTGCTCAAGCGCCTGGGCAAGAAGGTGCGGCTGTTCTCCCAGGACCCGGTGCCCGAGAACCTGCGCTTCCTGCCTAACGCCAAGAGCATCCATTCCAGGATGCCGTCCGCCCGGTTCGACGCGGCTATCCTGCTGGAGTGTTCCAACCCCGCCCGCGGCGGCGCCATAGAGCCCGTGCTCAGGCGCTGCGCCAAGGTCGTGAACATCGACCACCACAAGACCTCCGAATTCTACGGCGATATCAATATCGTGGAGCCGCACGCCTCGTCCACGGCGGAGATAGTTTACCGCCTGTTCCATAATATGACCGTCAGCGTGACCCGGCGCGAGGCCACCTGCCTCTACACCGGTATCGTCACCGACACCGGCCGGTTCCATTTCCCCGCCACCAGCCCGCGCACGCTGGAGATCGCCAGCCGCCTGCTGGAGACCGGCTTTAAATTTTCCCGCATAAACGACCTGCTCTACGCCACCAAGGCCTGCGAGTCCCTGAAGATCCTGGGCCGCGCCCTGGAGAGCCTGGAACTGAAGGCCGGCGGCAAGCTGGCCGTGCTCACGCTCAAGGCCGCCGATTTTAAGCATTTCGGCGCCCGCTCGGAGCACAGTGAGAACGTCATAAATTTCGGCATGATGCCGCCCGGCGTAAAGGCGGCCGTCATGTTCCGCGAGGAAGCCTCCCGCACCACAGTTACGTTCCGTTCCCGCGGCCATCTCGACGTCAGCGCCGTGGCCAAGGCCTTCGGCGGCGGCGGCCACCGCAACGCCGCGGGCTGCCGCCAGCGCGGCCGCCTGCCCGAGGTGAAGGAAAAGGTCCTGGCGGTACTGACCCGCCTGCTGGCCTGACCCGACTCCCCATGAACGAGCCGCTGCAGCCCTCCGGCCTCCTGCTTTTCGATAAGCCCAAAGGCATCACGTCCCACGACGCGGTAGACCTCCTGCGCCGCAAACTGGGAGTGCGCCGCATAGGCCACAGCGGCACCCTGGACCCTATGGCCACCGGCCTGCTGATCCTGCTGGTGGGCAAGGCCACCTCGGCCCAGGCCTCGCTGCAGGGGTCGGCCAAGGTTTACGGCGGCACCATTCTTTTTGGCGCGGAAACCGATACCTGGGACGCCGAGGGCAAGATAGTGGCGGAGGCTCCCCCGCCTGCGCTGGACGCCGGTTCGGTCGGCAAGGCCGTGGAGGCCTTCAGCGGAAAGATAATCCAGACCGTCCCCTCTTATTCCGCCGTGCGGCTGCGGGGCAGGCCGATGTATAAGCTTGCCCGCAACAACGTGGCCATGCCCGAAGTGAAACGTGAAGCCGACGTCCGCTGGTTGTCCTGGACGCCGCGCCCCCCGGAGCTGGATTTCGAACTGGAATGCTCCGGCGGCACCTACGTGCGCTCTATCGCCTGCGAGATGGGCCGCTTTCTCGGTTCGCGCGCCCACCTTACGGCGCTGCGGCGGCTCTCCATCGGCCGCTGGAGCGTGAAGGACGCCGTTACCGCCGCCGACCTGGCCGTCATGACGCCCGAGGCCGCGGCGGCTTTCCTGAAGCCCGTCCCGGAGGGCGCCGGTGCTTAATTTCCTTACGATAGGGACTTACGACGGGGTGCACCTGGGCCACCGCAAGATAATCCAGGCGGCCACCCGCGAGGCGCTGCGCCGCGGGATGAGCAGCCGCGTGGTCTATTTCCCCCTGCCCCCCAAATTTTTCTTTTCCGGCGAACTCGAAAACTGTCTTATCACGCTGCCGGGCGAGCGCGACGCCCTGATCTCGGCCCTGCGGCCGGACCAGGTGGAACCGCTGGTCTTCAACGAGGCGCTGGCCGCCATGCCGGCCGCGGATTTCTTTTCGCGCGTGGTCCTGGAGCGTTTCAGGGCCGGCGGGCTTTGCGTGGGACCGGATTTTGCCGTCGGGTGCGGGCGGGAAGGCCACCTGTCTTTCCTCAAAGCCGCCTGCCGGCAAGCGGGCATAGCCTTTAAGGCTGTGCCGTTCGCGCGGCGCGGCGGCCACAAGATCTCCTCCAGCCTCATCCGCGCGCACCTGCGCGAAGGCCGCGTGGAAGAAGCCAACCGCTGCCTTGGCTGGGACTATTGCGTCCTCGGCCCGGTGATCCGCGGCGCGGGCCTGGGCCGCAAACTGGGGTTCCCCACGGCCAATATAGGCGCGCACCCGGCCAAGATCCTGCCGCCTGGTATTTTTGCCGCCCGGGTCAAGGTGGGCCGGGAACACTACGACGCGGTGCTCAGCGTGGGCCGCCGCCCGACGTTGAACACGCTTGGCGGGCGCATGGTGCTGGAAGCCCATCTCCTGGATTTCTCGCGTACCATTTACGGTAAAGTCATAGAAGCGACCTTCCTCAGGCACCTGCGGCCGGAACGCAAATTCTCCTCCAAAGAATCGCTGGTGAGCCATATCCGCGCGGATATAGCCGCCGCCAGGCGGTTCTTTAAAGAACGCTAGACAGTTTTAGGGAGTACGCGGCGCACGAAGCGGCCGCGGAAATTCCGGGGGGCGGCGAGCTGGCCGGCTTCGGCTACTACCTCGCCCCTCAGTATGGTGTATTTAGGAAAGCCGTAAAACTTCCTGCCCTGCCAGGGCGAATAATCCGTGTTATGCTGCAGTTCGCGCCAGTTCGTCTTTACTGCCGCGGCCGGGTCGATCAGCGCAAAATCCCCGTCGAAGCCGGGCCTGATGAAGCCTTTGGAGGCCAGCCCCATTATGCGGGCCGGGTTCTCGCACAGCACTTCCGCCATTTTTGCCAGGGATAGTTTCCCCGCTTTCACGCCGCAGGTGTAGGCCGCGGCCAGCAGCGTCTGGGCGCCGGGCAGGCCCATAGGCAGTTTGCGCACGTCTCCGTTCCAGGCGTTCTTCTGGGCGCGGGTAAAGGTGCAGTTGTCCGTGGCTATAACCTGCAGCGTGCCCCGCTTGAGCGCGTTCCAAAGAGCGGCGTTGTCCTCTTTGCCGCGTATCGGAGGGCAGCAGGAATACAGGTGCCCATCCTTGGTTTTAAAAAGTCCCTCGTCGAGCGCCAGGTACTGCGGGCAGGTCTCTCCCATTGCCTTAAGCCCGGCTTTGCGGGCCGCGGCTACCAGCGCGGCGGAGCCGGCCGCGGAGAGGTGCACAAAGTAGACCCGGGACCCGGCCGAAGCCGCCGCCGCGGCCACCCGGCCTACGGCCTCCGTCTCCGTGAACGGTGGGCGGGACAGCGGCAGGGCCATTATGCCTTTAGCCGGGGCGAACAGGCCGGCCAGGAAATCTATGACGGGGCCGTTCTCGGCGTGTACGCAGATAAGGGCGCCCAGCCTTGCGGCAGCAGTAAAGGCCTCGCGCAGCGCGGCGTCCCCGGCCATGAGCCCGCGCGAGCCGTAAGCGGTGAACATTTTAAAGGTAGGGGCGCCGGCTTTTACGCAGGCGGACATCTGTGCGGCGGGAGCTTTCAGTTTTTCCCACCCGGTCAGCATGCAGTGAAAGGAATGGTCGGCGTAGCAGCGGCCTTGCGCCTCTTTAACGCGGGCCCGCAGGCCCTTCAGCGGGCTTTCCCCCGGGCCCTGGCCGGTGTAATCTATGAAGGTGGTGACTCCGCCGCAGACCGCGGCGGCCGAGCCCGACGTGAAATCATCGGCGGTGTAGCGGCCGGGCCCCAGCTTAAGGCGGAAATGGGCGTGAGCGTCTATTATTCCCGGCAGGGCCAGCAGTCCGCGGGCGTCTATGATACGCCGGGCGGAGGCGGAGCCGGAAGGTTTGCGGACGGCGGTGATCCGGCCGTCGGAAACGAAAACGTCCCGCTGCGCCGCGCCGGAGCCGGAGACGACCGCGCCCCCTTTAAGCAGCAGGTCCGCGCTCATCAGGAATTCTTCAGGTGCACGTGGTGGTGCGGGACTTCGGCCTTGTGGTGCTGTCCGAAGACTATGTTGTAGGTGAGGAAAGTGGCCGAGACCATAGTGAAGCCGCACATCACCATCCAGCCCCACAGCAGCTGCGGGTCGGCCTCGGTCTGTACCACTATAAAGGCCAGGTAGCCGACGAAGGAAACGGACGCCAGCCAGAACAGGGTGAATACCGCGCGTATTATGGTTGCCATTATCTGAATTCTAATGATTTCCCCACGCCTAAGTCAATGAGCGGCGCCTTCAGCCGAAGAAGGCCGCGTGCAGCGCGCGCAGGAGGTTTTCCCCCTGGGATTGCGGCGCGCCGAGGGTGAGGGCGAATTTGGAGAGCTTTGCGGAGGCCGCGCGGACGCCCGCGGCCTTTGCCGCGGCGGCGGCGGCGGCGGCGTGGGATGCGCCCAGCCCGGTCCCTATGAGCGAGACCAGCGCCGCGCGCTTTTCGCGCTTAAGCGAGAGGCAACTGGGCCCCCCGGCCGGGAGCGGGGTCACCAGCGTGCCGGGTTCGTCGTGAAAGGAGGAGCGCAGGTGCAGCGGGATGGCGTGCCTGGCGGCGTATTTCACCGCGCGCAGCTGGCGCACTTCGGTGCCCAGCTCCGCGAGGGAGATTATTTCCCCGTAAGAGATCTTCTTCAGTTTGCGGGCGGCCGCCACCGCCCCGGGGTGGGCGGTGTAGATGCCTTTGACGTCGGTGCGGAATTCGCAGAGTTCCGAGCGCAGCGCGGCGGCCAGCACCACGGCGGTCAGGTCCGACCCGCCGCGGCCCAGGGTGGAGACGTCCCCGCCGGCCGTGACGCCCTGGAACCCGGCAACCACCGGGATGCGCCCGGCGTCCAGTTCCCTCTTAAGGCGGCGCACGTTGACCGAGCGCACGGCGGCGGCGGAAAAATCGGAGTTCGTCCTTATGCCGGCCTGGGCGCCGGTCAGGGACACGGCCCTCGCGCCTTCCGCCTCGATGGCCATCGCCACCAGGGCGGCGCTTAACTGCTCGCCGGCGGCCAGCAGGGCGTCGGTTTCGCGCGCGGAGCGGCGGCCGCCCCCGGAGAGCGCGGCCAATTTAAGGAGGTCGTCGGTGGAATCGGCGGGCGCGGAGACGACCGCTACCGGGAATATCCCGCCGCGGCGGGCGGCCAGCACCATGGCCGCGGCGCGGCGTATCCTGCCGGGGTCCGCCAGCGAGCTGCCGCCGAATTTAATGATTATCGTCTTCATTTAGCAGTGGAGGCTTGCCGGGAAAGGAGGGCCAGCAAAACCGCCTCGGGGTGGAGGCCGTAAGGCCGACACAACTTGCCCGAGGCTTGCGTAAGCGCCGTGTGGAGCGAACGCGACACTTTCTTGCCCGAGAGCTGGAAGCGCGCGCACGGTGTGCGCGACGCTGTTTTTGACGGCCCTCCTTTCCCGGCGGGCCGGAACATCAGACCATGGTCGCGGTTACGCGGATGATCTCGGAGAGCGTGGTGACGCCGGTGCGGGCCTTCATAATGCCGTCCATCAGCAGCGTGCGCATCTTGCCGCTCTTTATGGCGGTGCGCTTTATAACGTCGGTGGGCGCGTGGTCGAGGATATGCTTGCGGATCTCCTCGTTCATCAGCATCAGCTCGAAGATGCCGGTGCGGCCCATGTAGCCGGTGTTGCGGCATTCCGGGCAGCCTTTTTCCACTTTGTAGTTGGCGCCGGGGCTGAGGATCAGGTCTTTTACGACCTTGCCTTCCTCCGGGTCCATGTTCTTTATGAATTCGTTGACCACCGGCTCCGAAGGGGCGGCCGCGCTCTGGCAGCACTTGGGGCAGACCTTGCGCACCAGGCGCTGGCTCATGGCGCCCAGCATGGAGGAACCGATGAGGAAAGGCGGCACCCCCATCTCGAAGAGGCGCTCTATGATGCTGGGGGCGTTGATGGTGTGGATAGTAGTGAACAGCATATGGCCGGTCAGGGCGGAGCGCAGGCTGATCTCGGCGGTGTCGTAATCGCGGATCTCGCCCACCATGATGACGTCGGGGTCCTGGCGCAGGATGGTGCGCAGGCCTTCGGCCCAGGTAAAGCCGGTCTTGGCGCTGATCTGCGCCTGGTTGATGCCCTCGAGGCGGTATTCCACCGGGTCCTCGAGCGTGATGATGTTGATCATCGGCGTGTTGATGTTCTTGAGCATCGCGTACAGCGACGTGGTCTTGCCGGAGCCCGTGGAACCGGTGATGAAGAAGATGCCGTACGGGTTGCGGATAAGTTTTTTGAGGATGGTGAGGGAGTCCTGGTCCATGCCCACCTGGTCCAGGTCCAGGCCCAGTTGCTGGCGGTCCAGCACGCGCAGTACCAGCTTCTCGCCGTTGACCGTGGGGAAAGAAGACACCCGCACCTGGATGGGGCGGCCGGAAAGCATTTTCTGGAAGCGGCCTTCCTCGTTGCGGAACGAGGTGGGCGGTTCCGGGTCGAAGCCTGCCAGCACGCGGATGCGCTGGGTCAGCGGGATGTCCGCGTTCTTGGGGGAATTGAGCATGTCCTGCAGGATGCCGTCAACGCGGAAGCGGACGCGCAGGTTGGCGCCCTGGGATTCTATGTGCACGTCGCTGGCGCGTTCGTGCACGGCGTGTTCGAGGATCAGGTCGCTGAGTTTGATGGCGAGGTCTATGCCGGGGGCGCGGCCTTTGGACTTTACGATGTCGTTGTAGCCGTCTTCGAGGGTCCCGGTAACCTGAACGGGTGCCTGCTGGCCCGGCTGAGCGCTTTCACCTTCCTGCTTGTTTCCCCAGAATGCCATTTAGGATCTCCTGACCGTTTTTCCCTCTGTTCTGCTAACGGGTTATGAAAAAATTATAACAAAAACTATTTACTTGTATTCAACCTTGAGGATGGCGAAGTGGCGTTCCCCGTTGGGGAGCCGGACCTTTACCGACTTGCCGGCGGCGCCGCCAAGCAGGCCCTGCGCCAGCGGCGAACTGACGGAGATGCGGCCTTTCGAGGGGTCGGCTTCGTCGGTGCTGGCCAGCGTATAGACCACGGTGTTGCCGGAATTCTCGTCCTTCATGGTGACAGTGGCGCCCAGACGGATCTCATCCTTGTTGACCGCGAGGCTGTTGTCCACTATCTTGGCGGCGCGCAGGCGGACTTCAAGCTCGCCGATGCGCTTCATGACAAGGTTCTGTTTTTCCTTGCCGTAGATATAGCCGGCGTTCTCTTTCAGGTCGCCTTCCTCGCGCGCTTCGTTGATCTCGCGGGAAAGTTCGTTCTTCTGGCGCTTCAAATCGGCCAGTTCGGCCTGCAATTTCTCGTAGCCGTCCTTGGTAAGGTAAACTTCTGACATGGCGCTTCTCTCCCCCCGTTAAAAAAAGCCCGTCCCGCTCGTTCTGCCGTCTTGCGGGACAGGGCTGTTTGCGTGAAAATCTGTGGCACCGAGAGGGATTGAACCTCTGACCTAGCGCTTATGAAACGCCCGCTCTAACCACTGAGCTACGGTGCCATAATACTCGTGGCGGGCTGGTTTCATCACCGGGGACCAAAGTCTTCGGGTGAACACGAAAAGTATATCAAAAAGCGGTTGTGGTTGTAAAAGACAACGTTGTTTACTACAATCCTCCTTGGTGGATGCGCTTCAATTTCCTCGCAAAAAAAGGGGTCAATAATGTCAACCGTAAAAGTCTCGAAAGAAGAACTGCTGAAGAAGGCCAATAAACCGGCCCAGGACGCGATGCAGCTGCATCCGTTCTACAAGGGCAAGGTGGAGATCTCCCCCAAATGCTGTATCCGCAACATAGACGATTTCGCGATCTGGTACACCCCCGGGGTGGCCGCGGTCTGCAAGGATATCCAGGCGCACCCGGAGAAGGTTTACGAGCACACCAATAAGGGCAACATGGTGGCTGTGGTCTCGGACGGCACCCGCGTGCTGGGGCTGGGCGACATCGGCCCGGAGGCCGGCCTGCCCGTTATGGAGGGCAAGGGCCTCATCTTCAAGTACCTCGGCGGCGTGGACGCCTTCCCTATCTGCCTCAATACCAAGGACCCCAAGGAGATCATCCGCACCGTGCAGCTGCTCGCCCCCTCCTTCGGCGGGGTCAACCTGGAGGATATCGCCCAGCCCAAGTGCTTCGATATCCTCGACGAGCTGCGCGCCACCATGACCATCCCGGTCTGGCATGACGACCAGCAGGGCACGGCCACGGTGTGCCTGGCGGGCCTGATCAACGCCCTGAAGATAGTGAAAAAGAACATAAAGGACGTTAAGATAGTGCTGTTCGGCGCGGGCGCGGCCAATATCCGCATCGGTACCCTCTACATGCACTACGGCGCCAAGCCGGAGAACCTTATCTACGTGGACTCCAAGGGCACGCTCCACAAGGGCCGCACGGACCTGCAGAATCACCGCGAGAAATGGCATATGTGCCAGATCACCAACGGCAAGCAGATAAACGGCAAACTCGAGGATGCTCTGGTGGGCGCGGACGTACTGAGCGCCGCCTCCACCCCCGGGCCGGACATCATTAAAAAAGAATGGGTGGCAAAGATGAACAAGGACGCCGTTTGCTTCCTGACCGCCAACCCCATCCCCGAGATGTGGCCCTGGGACGCCAAAGAAGCCGGCGCTAAGGTGGTGGGTACCGGCCGCTCCGACTTCCCCAACCAGGTCAACAACTCGCTGGGCTTCCCCGGCATCTTCCGCGGCGCGCTGGACGTGCAGGCCAAAACCATCACGGACGAAATGTGCGTGGCTGCGGCCGAAGCGCTGGCCGGCTACGTAGTGAAGAAGGGCAAGATGAGCGAGGACTACCTGCTGCCCCATATGGATGAGCCGCAAGTCTTTGTGGACGAAGCCGTGGCGGTGGGCCAGAAGGCCATCGAGCAGGGCATCGCGCGCAAGAAGCTTACCGAGGCCGAACTGCGCCGTAGCGCCGAGACCATGATCATGCGCGCGCAGAAGGACGTGGAACTGCGTCAGAAGCACGGCATCGTAAAGCTGCCGTAATACTTCCCGCACAAACAAGAACCCCGGGCCAAAACCCGGGGTTCTTTTTTTTAGAGGACACCGGCGTGTTTCCCTCGTGAGCCGTTAGGGCGCAGGCCCGTGGGGATGGAGCGGACGGCCTATCATTATGGCCGCGGCGGCGCTGTTTGAGGAGCGCACGGTGTGCGCGACGAGTTCGACGCCGGCGGAATCCCCCTGGCCTCTTCTTCCGCGCCCGCTTAGGCGAACGAGGGGAATACGCCGGTGTCTCTAGATGCGGTGTTTGCGGTAGCGGCGGATGAGGGCGTTGGTGGAGGCGTCGTGTTTGAGCTCCGTCTCGGCCTGGCTCTCCAGCTCCGGGGCTATGCGCCCTGCCAGTGCCTTGCCCAGTTCCACCCCCCACGGGTCGAAGGGGCCTATCTGCCAGATCATGCCCTGCGTGAAGACCGCGTGCTCGTACATGGCCACCAGCCGGCCCAGCGCCGCCGGCGTCAGTTCGTCCAGCAGTATCATCGTGGACGGGCGGTCCCCTTCGAAGGTCTTGTGCGGGATGAGCCAGTCGTGCACGCCTTCCGCTTTAAGTTCCTCCGCCGTCTTGCCAAAGGCCAGCGCCTGCGCCTGCGCGAAGACGTTGGACATCAGCAGGTCGTGGTGGCGCCCCAGTTTGTGGTGCGCCTTGCAGAAAGCGATGAAGTCGCACGGTATAAGTTTAGTGCCCTGGTGGATCAACTGGTAGAAAGAGTGCTGGCCGTTGGTGCCAGGCTCGCCCCAGTAGACCTGGCTGGTCTGGTAGTCCACCGGGCGCCCGTCCAGGGTGACGCGCTTGCCGTTGCTCTCCATGGTCAGCTGCTGCAGGTACGCCGGGAAGCGCTTTAAGTACTGCTCGTAGGGCAGCACCGCTATGGTCTGCGCGCCGAAGAAGTTGTTATACCAGATGCCCAGGAGGCCCATCAGCGCCGGGATATTGCGCTCGAACGGCGCCGTGCGGTAATGCTCGTCCATCTCGCGGAAGCCCGCGAGCAGCTTGCGGAAATTGTCCGGGCCTATGGCTATCATCGTGGAAAGCCCGATAGCCGAGCACATGGAGTAGCGCCCGCCCACCCAGTCCCAGAAGCCGAACATGTTGGCGGTGTCGATGCCGAACTCTGAAACTTTTTTGGCGTTGGTGGAGACCGCCACGAAATGTTTGGCGATGGCGGCCTCGTCCTTGATGGACTTTAGCAGCCAGTCCCGCGCCGTCCCGGCGTTGGCCATGGTCTCCTGCGTGGTGAAGGTTTTCGACGCTACAATGAAGAGCGTCTCTTCCGGGTCCAGCCCCTGTACGGCTTCGGCAAAATCGGTGGCGTCCACGTTGGAGACGAAGCGGAAGGTCATCCAGCGCAGGCTGTAGTTCTTGAGCGCCTCGTAGGCCATGACGGGGCCAAGGTCGGACCCGCCTATGCCTATGTTGACCACGTTCTTTATGGTTTTGCCTGTGTGGCCTTTCCACTGCGCGGCGCGCAGCTTGTTGGCGAAGACCTCCATCTTTTCCAGCACGGCGTGCACGTGCGGTACCACGTTCTCCCCGTCCACTACGATAGTCGCGTTCTTTGGGGCGCGCAGGGCGGTGTGAAGGACGGCGCGGCCTTCGGTGAGATTTATTTTCTCGCCGGTGAACATGTCCTCTATCTTCTCGCGCAGGCCGGAGGCTTCGGCGAGGTCTGCGAGGAGCTTTATGGTCTCTTCGGTGACGCGGTGTTTGGAATAGTCGAAATAGACGCCGGCGGCCTCTATGGTCATCTTCTCGGCGCGTTTGGCGTCGGAGGCGAATAGGTCCCGCAGCGGCCTTTTGGCGAGCTTCTCCTGGTTGATCTCCAGGAGTTTCCACTCCTCCATGGTCTTCAGCGGTTTGAGCGTGTCGTTCATTTTTGGTCCTCTGTCGGCGTCCGGGGGATACTCCGCTCGCCAGGACTGCAGGGAACCGTTGCGCGGTTCCCCCCGCCCTTGGGAAATTATGGGCGGGGCCCCCCTCCCCAACTGGCGCTCGGA
>JACRER010000073.1 GCA_016234365.1 Elusimicrobiota bacterium
CGCTGCGTGGCCACGCCTGCGACGACATCTCGCGGATAAGATCCGCCTACCGCTGATTTCACGGCTGATCAGCGGTATTTATAAGTTAACCTCAGGATGCTGCGCAAAGTAGGTTCTAATTTCATCCTGAAAGGACCGCCACTTAATTTAAAGACCAGCCGCTCAACCGGCTGGTTTTTTATTGCGGGCTAAAGCCGCGGCGCGATTTGCTAGAATTTACGCGCAGGGGGTAATATGAACAAACTTCCGCTCACGGACGCAGACACGGTACTCTTCACCAAGATGGTGAAGAAGATAAATTTTTTCGCGTCCATGAATATGGGCCTGCTGGAGAAGATCCTCAGCCGGATAACCTATTACCAGTTCGACTCCGGAGAGAAGGTCTGCAAGCAGGGCGAACCCGGCGACACTTTTTATGTGGTGGCGGAAGGCAAGCTGAAGGTGAGCGTGCGCGAGGCGTTCTTGTTCTCCAGGACGCTGGCCACTTTCGGCCCCGGCGATTGTTTCGGCGAGATGGCGCTCCTGGAGCGCAAGCCGCGCAACGCCACGGTGACCTGCGAAGAAACTTCCAAGATATTCGTCTTAGCCGCGGACCATTTCGACCAGGTGCTGGCCGAAAACCCCTCGTTCAAGCAGGAAATAAAGCGGCTGGCGTCGGACCGCCAGTTCGAGTTGGACCACAAGAAGTAATTATTCCCTAATATAGTGACAGGTATAGCCGCCGGGATGTTTCTTCAGGTAATCCTGGTGGTACTCTTCGGCCGGCCAGAATTTTGCCGCCGGGACCACCTGCGTGGTGATGGGGCGCTTCCAGAGCCCGGAGGCCTGCGCGCGCTTTACCGCGGCCGCGGCCTCCAGCTTCTGGGCGTCAGTGTGAAAAAAGATAGCGGACCGGTACTGGCTGCCCACGTCGTTGCCCTGCCTGTCGGGCGTGGTGGGGTCGTGCATCTTGAAGAACATGTCCAGGATGGCGCCGTATGAAAGTTTGGCGGGGTTAAAAACTATTTCAATACTCTCGGCGTGGCCGGTAGTCCCGGTCTTCACTTCCTCGTAGCGGGGGTTGGCGGTCTTGCCCCCCGTATAACCTACGGTAGTCTTCACAACTCCGGGCAGGGCGCGCAGGATCTCCTGCATGCCCCAGAAGCAGCCCCCGGCCAGCGTAGCAGTCTCGGTCTTTTCCATTTTATTTTTTCCTTTGGGTTTGGGGGCGGCGTAAGCCGCCTGGCACAGGGCCAGGGCAAGGCAACAGGCAGCCAGAGTTTTAAAGCGAGAATTGTTCGTAATGTATCCTCTTGGCAGGCACGCCCAGCCCCAGCAGGGCCGTTCGCAGCGCGCTCATCATAGGCGGCGGGCCGCACAAGAAAGCGTCCCGCTCCGCCACGTCAGGGACCAGCCGCTTTATGCAGGCCGCGTCCAGGCGGCCCTTTTCCCCCGGCCACTCCTTATCTTCGGTCAGTACGTGGACTGCGCGCAAGGCGCCGGTCTTCTCCAGCCCGGCCAGTTCCTCGCGGAAGATGATGTCCCGGGCGGACCGGTTGGAGAACAGCAGCACGGCGTCGCCCTTGGCGGCGCAGATCTTTTCCGCCATGGCGCGCAGCGGGGTGATGCCAATGCCGCCCGCCAGGAACAGCGCCTTGTCCGCCCGCATTTTCGCCGGAGTGAAGACGCCGTGTGGACCGTCGATCATAACCGGGACGCCCGGCTTAAGTTCCGCGTGAAGTTTAGCCGTGAAGTCTCCGAGTTTCTTTATACTGAAGCGCAGCTCGCCCCCGCCAGGGGCTTTGGAGAAAGAGAACGGGTGCGCCTGCAGCTTAAAGCCCGGAGCCCAGAACCGCAGCAGCGCGAACTGGCCAGCCTCGGCCTGGAAATTCTCCAGCCCATTCCCTTTTATATATACGGACATGACGTCCGGAGATTCCATGACGGTCCTGTCCACGGCGAAAGCGTGACGCCTGAACAGCCACAGCGGTCGCAGCAGGCGGTACCACAACACGTTAGCCGCGGTGAAGGCCAGCAGCGCGTACCAGGTCCAGGCGAAATACGGCAGTTCGGCGGACATGTCCCCGCCGAGTTCCAGCTGGTGGCCGATAGAAAGGGCCAGGCCGAAGTAGGCCCCCAGGTGGACGGTGTGCCACGCCTCGTAACTGAGCCGCCGGCGCGTAAAAGGCAGCGACAGGAAGACGGCAAGCAGGATCAGGAACTCCCCGGCGGCGGCCGGCAGGACGTCCTCCCATTTCAGGACGGCCAGGTACTGCGCCAGGAACGTGTTGCCGGTCTGCATCATATGGTGCCACACCACCAGCGGCGGGTGCGCCAGCAGGGCCAGCGGTATTATGAGCCCTAGCACGTGGTGAAAGCGGGTGAGGCGGTCCAGGCCGAAAGGCGGCTCCAGCCATTTGGCGCGCGACACCAGCAAGAGCTGCAGCATCACGCCCAGCGCGCCCAGCACGCCGGCCAGCCGGCCGAAGGCCATGGCCAGTCCGAGTTTGTCGGCGAAGAAACTGCCAAAGGGGGCCGTGCTGTTATCGAAATACCACAGATACATCGCCGCGCAGGCCAGCGCCGGAAAGACCGCGAGTGAAATTTTCTTCATAAAAATGACCGGCGCCCCCGCAAAAGGGGCGCCGGCCCGGACAGCGATTACTGTATCTCGGCGAACTGCTCGCGCGGCGCGGAACATACGGGGCAGACCTTCAGGTTCAGGTCCATGGTGGTATAGCCGCAGACCTGGCAGACCAGGAATTTCCTGGCGGTTTTCCAGCCGTTGAGGTTCTTGAGCGCCTGGGCGTAATACTGGGCGTGCATCTTCTCGGCGGCCATCGCGCCCTTGAAGCTGTACAGGGCCTGCGTGTTCTTGTCGGCCTCGGCTTTCTTCAGGAAGGCCGGATACATCTTCTTGGCCTCGTGGTTCTCGCCGTTAAGCGCCTCTTTCAGGTTCTCTTTGGTGCTTTTCACCACCGGCGCTTTCACGTCGGCCTTGGCCACGCCGCCCAGCGCCTCTATGGCCTTGGCGTGCTTGGCCGCGTGAATGGCCTCGGACGCGGCGGCGGCCTTGAAGAGGCCCGCGGCGCCGAGGTAGCCCTCGGTCTGCGCCTTGGCGGCGAAGGCTTCGTAGCGGGCCTTGGCGTTGGACTCGCCGTTAAAGGCGGTCTGCAGGTTCTCAAGCGTGGTAGCCTCCGGCTTCTGCGCGGGCTTGGCCTCCCCAGCGACGGCGGCACAGGCCAGCATGGCTACGGCGGCGGCTGACATCATTATCTTTTTCATGTTATTTTCTCCTAAATACCCAAATATTCCCTACCCGAAAACCATTATACAACTTAAGGCCGGAACGGCATCAACGGAACTCGAACTCCAGTTTTATGTCCGGGTGCAGGCTGCGGCTCACGGGGCAGGCCTTCACGCAGGCCAGTAGTTTTTCTCGCTGTTTCGGCTCCAGCCCGGCCGGCAAAGTTATCACGCCGGTCAGCCGCGCTATGCGGCGCGGGTTTTCCTGCATGTGCTTCTCAATCTCAAAAGCGGCGCCGAAAAAATTTATCCCCTCGCGCTCGGCCAGCTTGGCCATGATGGTAAGCACGCAGGACGCCACGGAAGCCGCGGCCAGGTCGGTAGGGGAAAAGGTCCGCCCTTTGCCGCCGTTGTCGGGCGGCAGGTCCGTGACCAGCTTGCTCCCGCTCAGGGCATGCACCAATTCCACCTGTCCGTCACCAGAATAGACCGCGTTTATCTTGAACGACATTTGATTTCCTCCCGACCGGCACATTTATTATAATACTTATCTCTCATCAGTCTCTGCCAGTTCGCAGGAGGTCCCTATATGTCAGTTCGTAATTTTGCGCTCGCTTTAGCGGCGGTCTTAGCCGTCTCTTGCGCGCCTAAAACGCAGGAAAATACGCAGCCCGGCAGCGCCGGGACGCAGGCCGCCGCCCAGCAGGCTCCGGCCGCGCAGAACAAGGAGATAAAACCGGATATGGAAAAACTCAAGAACCCCGCAGCCGCCGCTGAAACCGCCCCCGCCTCTTTCAAGGTCAAGTTCAAGACCACCAAGGGCGACGTTACCATCTCGGTAACCCGCGACTGGGCCCCCCGCGGCGCCGACCGCTTCTACAGCCTGGTCAAAGCCGGCTATTTCACGGATATCGCCTTCTTCCGCGTGATCGGCGGCTTCATGGCGCAGTTCGGCATCCACGGCGACCCCGCGGTCTCCGCCGCCTGGCGCCCCGCCAACATCCAGGACGACCCGGTGAAGCAGTCCAACGGGCGCGGCTACCTCTCCTACGCCATGGCCGGCCCCGGCACGCGCACTACCCAGTTCTTCATCAACTTCGGCGACAACTCCCAGCTGGATTCCATGGGCTTCTCGCCTTTCGGCAAGGTGACCGAAGGCATGGACGTGGTGGACAGCATCTATAACGGCTACGGCGAGGGCGCGCCGCGCGGCGCCGGCCCAGACCAGGGCCGCGTGCAGATGCAGGGCAACGCCTACCTTAAGAAGGACTTCCCCCGACTGGACTACATCCTGGGCGCGGAACTGCTGAATTAAGTCGTTGCGCCCATGGCGCCGTCGCGGGGAACCGCGGCGGCGCTTTATTCTGTAAGCGCGCCGGACAAAGCAGCTTCAGGAATTAAAGTAAGGAACACTATGCCGAACAAACAGAGAAAGGTCCTGGTGGTAATGGGGACCAGGCCGGAAGTCATAAAGCTCGCCCCCGTCATAACCGAGCTCAGCCGGCACCCCGCCAGACTGAAGCCCCTAGTCTGCTCCACGGGCCAGCACCGCCATATCCTGGACCAGATGATGACCATGTTCAAGCTCAAGGCCGATTTCGACCTGAACCTGATGAAGCCCAACCAGGCCCTCCCGGAATTCCTCCAGCACTCCGTGGGCGAGCTCAATAAGGTAATAGCCAAAGTGCGCCCCGACATGACCATAGTGCAGGGCGACACCATAACCGCCACGGCCGCGGCCCTGGCGTCCTATTATGCCCGCGTGCCGGTGGCCCACGTGGAGGCCGGCCTGCGCTCGCATGACCGGAACAATCCTTTCCCGGAAGAAGCCAACCGCCTGATAGTGGACCAGATCAGCGACCTGCTGTTCGTGCCTACCAAGTCCTCCGCCCGCAACCTGGAAAAAGAAGGCTTCCCCCGCTCGCGCGTCCTTATCACGGGAAACACCGTAATAGATTCGCTGCGCCAGTCGCTCAAGTTCATAGACAAGAAGATGGACTGCTGCAAAATCCCCAAGGGCAAGAAACTGGTGCTGGTCACGCTGCACCGCCGCGAGAGCTTCGGCAAGACCCTGGAAGGTATCCTGAAAGCCCTCAAGGAAGTGGTGGAGACCAATAAGAAGCTTTTCATGATCTACCCGGTACACCCCAACCCCAACGTGAGGGGACCGGCGTACAAACTGCTCAACCACCCCAGGATAAAGCTGATAGACCCGCTGTCCTACCTGCCTTTCCTCTCGCTGATGGCGAAGAGCGACCTTATAGTCACCGACTCTGGCGGCGTGCAGGAAGAGGCCCCGGCGCTGAACAAGCCGGTGCTGGTGCTGCGCGACAGGACAGAACGCAGCGAAGCCATCTTCGCGGGCTGCGCCAAACTGATAGGCACGGATTACGGGGATATAGTCAGGGAAATGAAGTATTCCTCCGAAAGGCTCTGCGAGACCTGCTCCGCCGGGGCCAATATCTACGGGGACGGGCTCGCCTCGCGCAGGATAACCGAGGCCATACTTCATTATTTCGCCCCTACCAAATACCCGCTGCCCCGCGAGTTCACCAGGGATATCTTCCTCAAAGACATGGCCCCGCCGGCGGAGACCATCTTCTCCTGAAAATGAAAAGCCCCGCGGCAGTAACCGCGGGGCTCTTCTTTGGCGGCGGCGACGGGACTACTTGGCGGCCGCGGCGGATTGCTCCCGGAGCACGCCGTCGAGCTGCTCGCCAGAGATATAGCCGGCCCCCACCAGGACCTCGCCGAGCTTCCGCCCGCCGGAGCTCTGCTCCCGCAGAGCCTCCTGGAGCTGCGCTATGGTCACCAGCCGCTTGCTCAGCAGCAGGTCCCCGAGCTTGCGCCGGTAGGATTTGAGCTGCGCCTCGTTGGGGAAGACGTGCGCGGTCTTGGCCCAGACCAGCTTTTTCCCGGTCACCGAACTCCAGACGAACTGATAAGTGGCCCTGAAGATGGCGCCGCAGTTGATGAGGTTGCCCCAGGCCATGCGCGGGATGGAAAGCAGCGCGTGGGGCAGGCCCGCCACCCGGAACACGGCGTAAGCCCGCTGGAACATCCGGTTAGCGAGCAGGAGAGCGTCGGCGACTATCAGCTTCCACAGCAGGGTCCCGTGCGCGGCGTTCCAGGTAAGGACGCCCTGCGAGTTCCGGCTGCTGCCCGCGCCGAACAACAGCGCTATGAAGACCACGTAGCCCAGCATGTCGAAGAAGTTTATCAGCACGGCCTTGCGGTCGCGCCACAGCATGTAGCGCACGCGCCAGTTCTGCCCCCATTTCTGGTGCGTCCAGCCGTGAAAGACTATGCCCAGCACCCAGCGGGACTTCTGCCTTATCGCCGAGAAGAAGAAGTTGGGGAACAGTTCCCGCGTGGCCACCAGTTCGCGCACAACCTTGGTGCGCGGCTGCTTGCGGAAGAAATTCGGGGGATCTATATGAGCCCGCTCGATGAAGAACTGCAGTATGATGGACCGCGACTGCAGGCCGTGAAGGCGGAAAGCCAGGTCGTAGTCCTCGGTAAAGGTCTCGGTGTTGAACACCTCGTTGTTGTGGTTCTCGGCCAGCTTCTCCAGGGCGTCGCGTGAAACGGCCGTGCCGACCCCGGCGCCCGGGATCATGCCGCAGAAATGCTCCCGGACCAGCAGGTCCTTTAAGTGGCTCTGCGCGAACTCGTCCAGATAAGTGCCTGCCGTCAGCTGCCTCAGCGGCACCTTGAACGGGAGCACCGGGATCTGCACCATGGGCACCCGCGGAATAAGGTAGTTGGTAAGACGGAAGGAAAGCGGGTGGATCAGGTCCTCGGCGTCGTGCAGGATGAAAATATCGAAGCGCACCCCGGCCGCTTTCTCGTGGGCCCGGATGCCGGCGACCACCCAGTTCAGACAGTCCGACTTATTGGTAGGCCCGTCGTGCGGCAGGACTATCCTGTGCACGCGCGGATTCTCCTGCACTATCCCTTCCACCACCAGGTTGGTCTCCTCGTCGTTAGGGTAAGTGCCCACGAAAACGTCGAACATATCGTAGTCCGAGGTTTCGAAGGTGTTGCGCAGCATCTGCGCGATGACCGGGGATTCCTTCCAGGCCGGCAGCATTATGGCTATGCGCTGCTGGGGTTTCTCCTTGAGCTGGGCCTCGCTCAGGGGCTTGTATTTTCCCCGCAGGAAAAAGAACCTGTAGGTCTGCAGGACATAGTAATAGACGTCTATAAAAAGGTCGTCCAGGCCGTTAAGCAATATAACGACCGCAGTCAGCATCATCAGGAACTTAAAGAGATGCTCCATGGTTTAAAACCTTACCCCGTAGTTGAGCGATAGGCGTGTATCGTGATAGTCCGAACCGTAAGGGTTCTTGTCCAAGCCTTCCCGGCCGTAATACCAGCCGAGAACGTAGTCCAGGCGCAGGGTAAGGTTCTGCTTTGCGAAAGGCTTATACTCGACCCCGGGCCCCGTTTCGGCCAGGTTATTGAAGAAGTCCGCCTTGGTGTCGCCCATGACCATGGAGCGCAGGTAAAGAGACACCCTGCCGTATTCCCCGTCCGCAAGGCGCCAGCCTTCCATGGCCTGTACCTGGCCTATCACGTTGTCCCGGTAGCGGCTGTAATAACCGAGGCTGCCGCCCAGGGAAGTATAAAAGCGGTCGTGGCGCGCCTTTCCTGCGGCCAGCAGGCCGGCGGGGCCACAGAGGCGGCCGGGGAACTCCCAGTAGCCGGCCAGCGTGGCGCGGAAATCCCCCTCGCTGGTGGCGGGGTGGGCCGAAGTCTTTATAAGGTTGTTCGCGAGGAAGGCCTCGGCGGTAAGGCTTAAGCCGCCACCAGGCTCCAGCCGCGAGCCGAAACCATAGGAGAGGATGTTGTCGTTATACACTTCCGGGGCTATGCCGCCTTTGGAGCGGGAATCCTGAACGTAGCGGGCCCCCGCGAAGAAGGAAAGCGGGCTGGCCTTGGAAGCCTTCACGTGGAAGCGGAAGTCGGCGGAAGCTATGCTGTCGCGGAACCGCGTCATGTGGTAAGGGGAGGCGAAAAATTCCGCGTAATGGGTTATCCCGGTCCGGGCCAGGCGCGTGCCCCCCACTTTCGCGGGGGGCTGCATGGCGGCCAGGTCCTTCACGGCCTGGGCCTGGTACTCTCCGGGATCTTTAGCTATGGCTTCCAGTTCGAGGCGCGCCGCGGACATGTCCCCGTTCTTCTGCAGGGCGTAGGCAAGGTCCAGCCTGGTACGGGCGTCGCCGGCGTTAACGGCAATGATCTCCCTGAACCTGGCTATGGCCTGCGCCAGATTACCCGAGCGCTCGTCTGCGTAAGCGAGTTCCTTCAGGGCCGCAGTATTGGCCTTGTCCAGCTCATAAGCTTTCAGGAAGTACCCGTAAGCCTTGCCGGCCTCGCCGGAGGAGGCGGCCGAATAGCCGTCCTGCATGGCTTTCGCCGAAGCCGGATCCACGGCGGCGTCCGCTGCGCAGGAGATGACCGCAAGGAGACAACCGGCGAAGAGCGCTGAATATGCGTATTTTTTCATAGTTTTCCGAAACCGAACGTGAATTTATACGACAGACCAAAAGGATTTACGAACAGGCAGTGTTAGGGGGAGAGAACCGCGGAGCCCTGTTTAAGGCTTACTTGTTATATTTTACCATTTAGCCCGCGCCGGTGGGAAGGCAACTTCAGGGCAGGAAAAACCGGAGCCGCGCCCCCCCTACGCCGCGGGCTCAGCCGGGGTCGGGACGCCGGTGCTGAGCGCCGCTATTTCCGGGAAAACTTTCTCGAAGCCCGCCACCACGGCGGGGTCGAAAGCTTTGCCGCTCTCGGAACGGATAAGATCCAGCGCTTTCTCGGGAGACCAGGCAGGTTTATAGACCCGGTGCATGCACAGCGCGTCAAAAACGTCGGCCACGGCCATAATGCGCGCGTAAAGCGGGATACGGTCGCCTTTAAGGCCGGACGGATAGCCCGTGCCGTCGAACTTTTCGTGATGGGACTCCGCTATCTGGCAGGCTATCTCCAGCATGGGGCTCTCGGCCGCCCGGAGCATCTCCCCGCCGTACTCGGTATGCCGCTTCATTTCCTTATATTCTTCGTCGGTCAGTTTGCCGGGCTTAAGAAGTATGGCGTCCGGAATGGCCACCTTGCCTATGTCGTGCAGGGGGCTGGCGTAACGGATGTTCTCGGTCTCATCGTCCGACAGGCCCATCCCCTTGGCTATCAGCGCCGTATACCCGCTTACGTGCTTGAGATGGACCGCGGTATCCTCTTTATCGCGGTACTCGGCCGTGAGGGCCAGGCGGTAAATGGTCTCCAACTGCGACTTGTAGAGTTTCTCGCAGAGCTGGGCGTTGTCGATGGCCGAAGCAGCGATGGAACCTATAAGCTGCAGCACGGCCGCGTCATCCCCGCCGAACACCCCGCCGTTCTTGTTGATCACCTGGAATACGCCTATTAGCTCGCCCGAAACATCCTTCAGCGGCACCGCAAGTATGGACTTGGTCCTGTAGCCGGTGATCTTGTCTATCTCCGGGTTGAAGCGCGGATCGGCATAAGCGTCCGGGATATTCACCGTAGAAGCGGTGGAGGCGGCCTCGCCGGCTATCCCCTTATCGGCGGGGATGCGGATCTCGGACTTGCCCAGGCCTTGCGCCACCTTCGACCACAGCTCCCGCTTCTTCTTATCCAGGATGAAGACGGTGCAGCGGTCACAGTCCAGAATCCGCCTCACCTGGGCCGCTATGAGTTCCAGCAGCTTATCCAAGCGGTTCTCCTTGTAGATGACTCCGCCGAACTGCAGCAGCAGGTCCAGCCGGTTCTGCAGTTCTTCAACTTTGTCCATATTTTATACCAGGCCGCGGCTAGCGGACGGCCTGTACGCGGCCCAGGCGGTTCAGGCGCCGCTTGTAGACGTAGTTGGCGCCCTGGTAGAAAGAGATCGCTTCCTCTTCGAGCGCTTTATCTTCGGGAGCTTCGGAGATACCCTTCCCCGCCTCGTCCCACCGGTAGGTCTTCACGTACTTCTTCGGGCCCAGCACGGCCAGGCGGCCGTCCTTGAGCAGGCCCATTTTCTGAAAAGTGGAAAGAAACGCGCGGCCTTCCGGCTTGCCGTCCAGCATATCGCGGCCGAAGAAGCGGCTGTCGTAGGAGGCGTTCATCAGGCCCAGCACCGTGGGCGCCAGGTCGGCCTGCGCGGCCAGCGTGTCCACGGCGGCCGGCTTCACGTGCGCCGGGGAATAGATCAGCAGCGGGATATGATAATTGCGCACCGGGATCTCCGCCTTGCCGGCGGAGTTGGCGCAATGGTCGGCGGTTATCACGAAGATGGTATCCTTGAACCACGGCTTTTTGGCGGCGGCTGCGAGGAATTCGCCGATGGCGTAGTCGGAATACTTGAGGGCCCCTTTGCGGGTCTGGGCGGAAGACGGGATGTCTATCTTGCCGTCCGGATAAGTGAACGGCCTGTGGTTGGAGGTGGTCATCACCATGTAGAAGAACGGCTTCTTCGCCGCGAAGTCGGCGGCGGCCTCCTTCAGGGTCTTTTGCAGCAGGTCGCCGTCGCAGACGCCCCAGACGTTGGCGAAGGAGATCTCGCTCTTGGCGAAATTGGCCCGGTCGACTATTGAAAAACCGTTGCCCGAATAGAAGGCGTTCATGTTATCGAAGTAGCCGTACCCGCCGTAGATGAACTTGTTGACGTAGCCCAGGTCCCGCATGACGGAGCCCCAGGAGAAGAAGCCGCCGTTGTCGGGGCGCTTCACTATGGACGTGCCCGGCAGCGGCGGGATGGACAGCGTTATGGCCTCGAGCCCGCGCACGGTGCGGGTCCCGGCGGCGTAGAAGCGTTTGAAGAAAAGAGACCTGGAGGCCAGCGCGTCGAGGTTCGGCAGGGTGCCCGCGCCCTTGGCGGCCCCGAAAGCTTCCAGATACTCTCCGCTCAGGCTCTCTCCCACTATAACCACGACGTTAAGTTTCTTCAGCGGCCCGCGGCCCTTCACGGTCCTGACTATATCCAGGCCTTCGTCCCTGAATTTAACGCCAGGCTGGGCCAGGGCGGCGCGCAGCTTTTCAAAAACGTCTGCGGGCGCCTCAGTGGCGTAGAACTTGTCGTAAGGCAGTTCATTGTTGAGGAAGGCAGAGCCGAAAGAATAGAGGCCGTTCATGGCGACCTCGTTGACGTATTCGTTACCGGACACCTGCGCGAGGCGCCCGTCCAGGAACAGGAAGCACAGCGCCGGCAGGGCCAGGGCCGGCAGACCCCACGCCAGGCGCCGGCGCCAGGGCAGCGGGGAGGCGAAGCAGAAAGCCAGCCGCCGGCCGAAGAGCCACAGGGTCCCGCCCGAGAGCGCGGCCACCAGCGGCAGCACCACCGGCAGGTTGTAGGATTCCCGGATATTGCCCACCACCTCGCTGGTATACACCAGGTAATCCACGGCGATGAAGTTGTAGCGTACCCCGAACTCGTAGAAGAAATAATACTCGGCGGCCAGGTTGAAGGCCAGCAGGAAAGCCGAGATCAGGAAGAGGGCGTACATCGCGGGCCGGTGCCAGACGTGCTCGTAAATACGCTCCGGCACCGCCAGCAGGTAGAGCGCCAGCGGCGCGGCGGCGTAGGAGAAGGCGGCGCAGTCGTAGAGCAGGCCGGCCGCGAAGACCTTGGCCAGCAGCCAGGGGCCGGCGTCCAGGTCGGGCCAGGACATGACCAGCAGCGTCAGCCTGGTCAGCAGGGAGAACCCCAAAAAAAGCAGGAGGAAATTAAGGAAGAGGCCGCGGCGGTCCCTGTTCATAGCCATATTCTACAAAATACGCCCGCGCCTATTATCCGGCGCTGCCGCGCCCAGTTTTATATAATCATTCCATGGATGGGAAGAAGAACGCCGGCGCCTGCGCGGGGCCGGGGCCGGCGCCGAAACTTTACCTGGTAATCTTCACCGCGGCGGCGCTGCCGGTTGCCGTATTCGCGGCCTGCCTGTCCCCGTTCGGACTAGGCCCAACGGCCTCGGCCGCCGCGGCGGCGGGCGCCGCTCTCCTCTCCTCCCTCGCCGCCGGCCGGCTGGTCTCGAAAGGCCTCGCGGACCCGGTCTGCCGGGCCGCGGCCGGCATACGGGATTTCATAACCGCCGGCTACAAACTGGAGGCGCCGCTGCTGAAGGACGGTTGGCCGGAGTCCGCCGCGCTAGTGTCGGCAGTGAACCGGTTGATGCTGGAGCTGGGCGCCTACCGGGCCTTCCAACTCAACCAGGTGGTGGACGAACGCGGTAAGGCCCAGGCGCTCATAGAGACCATCCCGGACGGCGTGCTGCTCTCCGACGACGCAGGCAAGATAATCTACTGCAACCGCGCCGCGCTGGAACTCCTGGGCATCCCCAAACTCTCCCCCGCAGCCGCGCTGCCGGACTCGGTCACCAGCCCGGCATTTCTCCCTGCGGTCACGCGCATCATGGCCTCCGCGGAAAAGTTGCTGAAGTTGGAAGTCCCAGTACCCCACCCGTCCGGGGCGGGCGTCCCACCGCGCACCTTCCTCGCCATCTCCTCGCAGTTCTTGCTCGCCACGCTTAAACGCCCGGGCCGCGTACTGCTGCTGCGCGACATCACCACGGAAAAGGAGATGGAGAACACCAAACAGACCTTCTTCCAGATGATCACGCACGACATGCGCGCCCCGCTATCGAGCATCCTCGGCTACGCACAGTGCCTGGGCAAGATGGCGGCTAAAACACCCGCTGGGGACAACTGCCTGGAAACCATAGAGCGCGCCACCCGGCGCCTCAACGGAATGATAGAAGATATCCTCAACATAACCAAGATGGAACGCGGCGACATGACGCTGCGCCTGCAGGACATGGACGCGGGCAAACTGATAGAGCGCGTCAGGGAATTCTACGGGCCTGAGGCGGCCAGGAAGAAGATCTCGCTTTCGGCTCCGGCGCCTTCGGAACGGACGGAGTTCGGCGGCGACCCGGAACTGCTCGAGCGCGTCATCACGAACCTGCTCTCCAACGCGCTAAAGTTCACGCCTTCCGGCGGCTCCATAAGCCTTTACTGCGGCTCCGCGCCAGGAGAGGTCCGCTTCACGGTGCAGGATACCGGCCCCGGCATCCCCGCCGATAAGCTCGCGCTGGTCTTCGAAAAGTACGCGCAGATGGAGGAGCACCGCAGCCTGGGCTTCGGCCTGGGGCTGGCCATGTGCAAGATGGCGGTGGAACTTCACGAGGGCCGCATCTGGGTGGAATCAGAACCCGGCAAAGGCAGCACATTCATCTTCACCATCCCCAGGACGGGGACGCCGGCGTAGGCCGGCCGCGCCATTATTCAAAAGGCTCAAGGCAATCCGGAGAATCGTTGGAGGGGTCGTTAACCACGTCGGAGACGCGGTAGCCGTGCATCTTCGCGGAGTCGTAGGCGCGCAGCAACGGCAGCAGCGTCTCGCTGTCGCGGGACTTGGGGTCCAGCCAGAGCGCCTCATGGCGGCTTTCCAGTATGACCGGCATGCGGTGGTGCACCGTGCGGACCAGCGCGCTGGCCGCGGCCGTGATGATGGCGAAAGTATTGCTCTTCTCCTCGTACACGCCGGCCATGCCGAACAGGGATTTGTCGCGCATCTCGAAGCGGTAGGGGGTTTTGGCGCCGGCGGAACTCTGCCATTCGTAAAAGCCGTCGGCCGGGATAAGGCAGCGGCCTCGGTAGAAAGCGGACCGGAAGGCAGGGCGCGACGCGATGCCTTCCGCGCGCGCGTTTATAAAACCTTCTCGCGCCTGGGGGGCGGCGGTGTC
Organism: Elusimicrobiota bacterium; assembly: GCA_016234365.1. Lineage (GTDB taxonomy): Bacteria > Elusimicrobiota > Elusimicrobia > Elusimicrobiales > UBA9959 > UBA9959. The sequence goes on from JACRER010000073.1 coordinate 13,974, forward strand.
GGGGGCGGTCTCGTCCGAGAATTTCCTCTCAAGGGTGTTGCCCGCGGAGAACAGCGGCATGGAAGGCCCGGGGCCGGTAGACCAGGCCGGGATAAACCCCCACTTCATAAGGCGCAGGCCGCCCGCGCAGACCACCGGCACCTGGGCGCCGGGCGGGATATTATAGCTGGGTTTCCAGCTGAACGGCGGCGGTTTCAGGCCGAAACGTTTTACCGCTTCGGCGAGGTCCAGCGTCTGAGAGTATCGTCCGCACATAGGTTTGTTCCAGGTCCCCGCTATGGATTATACTTTTTTGCCGGGCAGCAGGAACTTGAACACCGCCCCCTGCCCCGGCTCCGACTCCACCCAGATGCGGCCGCCGTGCGCTTCTATGGCGAGTTTGCAGAAAGCCAGCCCGAGGCCTTTGCCGGCCCATTTTCGCGGCGCCGGGTCTTCCATCTGCACGAACTTCTCGAAGATCCTCTCGTGGTACTCGGCCGGTATGCCGGCGCCCTTATTCGAGATATAGAATTCCGCGCCGGCCCCGGCCGCCGCTACGCCGGCCTCTATGACCGACTTCGGAGCGGCGAACTTAACGGCGTTCATCAGCAGGTTCTCCACCACGCGCCGCAGCATATCTATGTCGCCGCGCGCCTCCGGCGGGCCGGTCGGAAGGCGCACACGGATCTTTTTCCCCTCGTGGGCCGCGGCGATCTTGACCGCGGCGGCGGCGTCCCGCAGCAATTTCTCCGGGCGAAAAGGCTCCGCCTTCAGCGGCACGCGCCTCTCTTCCAGCCGGTTGATGTCCAGGATATTGGAGACCATACCGCTCATTTCATGGGCCAGCGAATTCAGAATAGACAGGCTCTCGCGCTGCATGGAGTTAAGGCGTCCCTTAAGGGTCTCCGCCAGCAGTTCACCGGCCACGATTATGGAGGCCAGCGGATTCTTAAGGTCATGCACGATGGTGTGCGTAAGGAAGTCCTTCATCGAGGCAAGCCCGGCCTTCTCGGCCGAAGCCAGCGCAAGTGCCGCAAAATCCGCCACCGCACCCAGCATATTCTGTTCGTCCGGCCCCCACGGGGCGGCCGCCCCGGAGCGCTCCGCGGAAATTACGCCGGCAGTTCCGCGCCCGCCAGGGATGGCGACGCAGAGGATGGAGGAGATGCGCTTCTCCCTGATATACCCGTCGCGCAGGTCCCTGAGCCGGAAATCGGAAGGCGCGTCGTCTATCACCAGCATGCGTTCCCGCTCCAGGAGCCGGAAAAAAGAAGGATAGGCGGCCGCCGTCAGTTTGAGGCCGGACGTATGCGCGTGCGAGGCCCGTTCATACAGGGACGCGCAGACCAGCTCGCCGTGGTCCTCGCTGAAGAGCCAGATGCCGGCGCGGTCCGCGCCCAGCGCCGCCGCCGCGGTCTCCACGGCCTCGGCGAACGCCGGTTTAAGGTCGGCGCCGCCGAAGGACCTGGCGCGGGCGAGTTCGGCCAACGCGGCGTTGTGAGTCTGCAGCCGCTCCTTGGTGGCGCGCAGTTCGCTTTCCATGCGCCGCCGCTCGGTCATATCGCTGAAAGTGATGACGGCCCCGGAGAGTTCTCCTTTGGCGTACATGGGCCTGGCGGAGTAGCGCACGTAAAAGCCCTCGCCGCCTTTACGCCACAACATCTCGTCGTGGACCGCGCTCTCCTTCTGCTGCGTGTAGGCCGTGAACATGGGGCACTCGGCCAACGGATAAGGCGTACCGTCCGGGCGCTTGGAATGGATGGTGTAGTGCAGGTTCTTGCCGCGCAGTTCCGCCAGGGTCCAGCCCAGCAGGTTTTCCGCGGCCTCGTTCATGAAAAGTATTTCCCCGGCATTATCCACCCCGATAATGCCGTCCCCTACGGAACTGATGATCAGCCGGCGGAATTCCTCCGACTTGCGCAGGGACTCCTCCGTTTTCTTCTGCTGGGTTATATCGTCCAGGCAGATCAACAGCTGTTTTTCGCCCGCGGCCTCTATCAGCGCGGTGGACAACAGGAAGAAGACCCGGCCGCCGGCCGTGGTCATTTCAGCCTCCAGCCTGGCGGCGCCCTTGCCGGTGCGCAGCGTGGCCAAGACGGCGCGGCGCACAGGACAGGCCCGGCAATATCTGCCTTTGCCGCAGCGGCCCGCCTTGGCGTTCACGCAGCGGAGCACTTCCCCCACCAGCCCGCCCGCCTGACTCCGGGCGTTGGTCCGTATGACATTGAGGCCGCTGTCCAGCAGGATCATCAGCACCGGGGTCTTGTCGAAAACCGCTTTCAGCTCAGCGGTGCGTTCCTCCACCAGCGTTTCCAGCCCGGAACGGTAGTTCTCCAATTCCCCCCGGGCCTTGACCAGGGCCGTGATGTTGTGAGCGATCCCCTCCACGGAAACCACTTTCCCGGAAGCGTCACGGACCGGGACTTCCAGAACTTCCAGCCAACGGCGGCCTCCGCCGGAGTGAAGGATCTCCAGGTCGTATGGCGGCTGGCGCTTGCCCTTCAGGCTTTCCCTGGTATGCTTAACGACTTCCTTGTTTACCGGGTGGTCCGTCAGGTATTTTGTGAAATGTTTAAGGAACTGCGCCGGGGCGTACCCGAGCACGTTCTTTATGGATGGGCTGACATAGGTGAACACCCCGTTCCGATCGTGCCGGTAGAAGAAGTATTCACCCTTGAGGCCCTCGATCAGGCGGTCGAGCATCCCTGCTTGCCGGGCCGCCGTGATCTTGTTTTTTCGCATATCCCCCACGGAGAGCGCCCTTAAACCGCGGCCTTCAGCCTTTCTATCCGGTCTTCCAGCGGCGGATGCGTGGCGAAAAGAGAGAACCTGCGCCGCCCGGAGATCTTAAGCGTCGCCAGCGACGCTTTGCCTGTCAGGTCCACGTACTCGGAGGAACGCCTCAGCGCCTCCAGCGCGGCTATCATTTTTTCGCGGCCGGCCAGGCTGGCGCCGCCTGCGTCGGCGCGGTATTCGCGGTAGCGGGAGAAAGCGGCGACCGCTATCATCCCGAGCGCGCTAAGCGCCATCTCCAGCAGGAAGATCACCAGGTAATTGGGCGAAACGGAGCTATCCTCGTCCCGGCCGCGGTTGGCTATGAAGAAAGCTATCACCCGCGCCAGGAACATCACAAAGGCGTTTATAACGCCCTGCACCAGCGTCATGGTAACCATGTCGCCGTTGGCGACGTGGGCTATTTCGTGGCCCAGCACGCCCTCCAGCTGTGCGCGGTCCATGCGCTCCAGCAGGCCGGCCGAAACGGCCACCAGCGCGCGGCTGCGGGTAGGCCCGGTGGCGAACGCGTTAACCTCGGGACTGGGGTAATAGCCCACCTCGGGCATCTTGGGCAGGCCGGCGGCGCGCGCCAGCGAGTGCACAGTGTTCACCAGGCCGGAAAGGGCCGGGTCCTGCGTAGCGGGGTCTATCACCACCACACCCATCATCCACTTGGCCAGCACGCGCGAAAGCGCCAGCGAGATAAAGGCGCCGCCCATGCCCCACACCAGGCAGAAGGCCATAAGGGAGCCGTAGTCTATGCCGCGGGCGGTGAAGTACGCCCCCACGCCCAGCAGGTTCAGCGTGAACGACAGCGTGACGAGTATAAGCAGGTTTATGGCGAGGAAGATGAAGATACGTTTTGCGAAGCCGAACATAAGACCTCCGGGGAAATCCTGTCTCAAGGACATTATATATTTTCTGCCCCCGCCGCGGCCTTTGGGCCCAAACCGCAACGGGTCCTAGGGCCCTGACCGGCCTGGCGCGGCGGGGCTATACTATCGGTATGAGGAAAACCACCATCCTTACCCTCTGCCTGGCGGCCCTTACCGGCTCCGCCCGGGCCCAGTCCATAGAACAGCTTTTCGGCGCAGAAGGCTATAAAGCCGGGGACGTCCCGGTACCCACCGCGGTCTCGGCCGAAGCGGACCCGCTGCCCTCCGAACCGCCGCCGGCCGGCTCGCTCTATTTCATCAACACCCCGGCGGAACACGAAGCCGGCGCCGAACTTTTCGACCCGCCTCAGGGTCCTAAGGTCTACACGGACGCGGCCAAGATCCCCTACCTGATGGCCGCCACCGCCCAGGCCAACGCCCAGGGCGTAGACCTGGACCTGGTGCTGGCCGTCATTCAGCAGGAATCCTCTTTCGACCCCAAGGCGCACAGCTCAGCCGGCGCCTGCGGCCTGATGCAGCTGCTGCCCGACACGGCCAAATGGCTGGGGCTCAAGGACGCGGCGCAGATCTGGACGCCCGAGGTCAACATCAGGTACGGGACCAAATATCTGAAATATCTCTGGGGGCAGTTCGGGCAGAACTCCCCGGCCGAGATCCCCAAAGAAGCCATAGACATGAATTCTTCGCAGATGGTGATAGCGGCGTACAACGCGGGGCCCGGCAACGTGAAGAAGTACAACGGCGTGCCGCCCTTCAAGGAAACCCGCGCCTACGTGGCCAGGGTGACCTCTAATTTCAAGCACTACACCGACCTGCTGCAGGCCCCGGCCGCGCCGGCGCCCGCGCAACCCTAAGGAATGGAGGAGCCCGGGGCGGGCTCCTGGATCGCGGCTTTCGGCGTCCAGTTCCTGAAATCGTTCACTACCGCTTCCGGTATGCGCGCCGGCCGGCCGGTCCTGTAGCTTATCCACACCCAGACACTTTTGCCGCAGCAAACCTTTTTCCCGTCGGAAACCCTGGAGATCTCGTACTGCCTTTCGGACGAGACTTTTTCCGCGGTCTCTATCCAGGTGCGCAGCTTCACCGTCTCTCCCGGCATTACCGGCAGCAGGTAGTCTATCTCGTGCCGGCGCACCACCCAGCCCTCGCCAAGTTCCAGCATCCGCGCTATGCTCCAGCCCGCCTCGGCGGAATGGCGCGTAGCGGCGGCCATGAACCAGTCCAGGTAGACCTGGTTGTTCACATGCCCCAGCCCGTCTATCTCGTCGGGCGTGACCTTATGCTCGTATTCCAGCGCTTTTGAAATAGCCATACGTAAATAATACTAAATATCCTTTTTGCCGCCGGCGCGGTAGATGGAACCCCGGCCGAACTTCTCCCTGATGGATTCTATGGCCTTGTGCGCCCTTTCCCGCCTGTCATCGCCCTCTCCCGGAAAAAGGCTCTCCGGCTCGTCCGCCGGCATCAGACCGGAGACTTTCACCCCCAGCAGGCGCACCTTTTTACGCCCCTTGTCGAAGGCCGCGTAGAGCGCCAGCGTTTCCTTGGCGATGACGTCCGCGTAATTAGTGGAAAGGCCCATGGTCCTGGCGCGGGTATAAGTTTCAAAGCCTTCCAGGCGGATCTTCAGCGTTACGGTGCGGCCTTTTAGGCCGCCCTCCCGCAGTCTTGAGGAGACTTTGTCCGCCAGCGCCACCAGCGACTCTTTTATCTCCGCCGCGTCGGCCGTATCGCGCTCGAAAGTTATCTCGTTGCTTACCGACTTGGTCTCGCCGTCCTCGCGCACCTCGCGGGGATCCTCGCCCAGCGCCAGGGCCCTCAATTCCAACCCATGCGCGCCAAGACCGCGCAGTTCGTCCGGCTCGGCGGCGGCCAGTTCCCCTATGGTATTTATGCCGCGGGCGCGCAGCACTTCCGCCGTCTTCGGCCCCAGCCCGCCTATCTTTGAGATGTCCAGCGGGGACAGGAAATTGCGCAGGCCGGCCGCCTCCACTACCACCAGCCCGTCCGGTTTCTTAAGGTCAGAAGCTATTTTTGCCGCCAGTTTGGTTGGGGCCAGCCCTACGGAGCAGGTCAACCCGGTCAGTTCCTTCACCCGCGCCTTTATGCGGCGGCAGGTCTCCAGCGGCCCGCCAAAGAGGTGCGCGCTGCGCGTGATGTCCAGGAAGGCCTCGTCTATGCTCACCTGCTCTATGTCGGGAGTGAATTCCAGGAAGGCGCCGCGTATTTTCCCGGAAGCTTCCTCGTATTTATGAAAATCCGGCGCCAGGTAAACGCCCTGGGGGCAGCGGCGCCAGGCCTCGGAGATGGGCATGGCCGAGCGCACGCCGAACTTTCGCGCCTCGTAGGAGCAGGTGGAAACCACGCCGCGCCCGCGGCCGCCCTTGGGGTCGGCCCCTATTATTACGGGTTTCCCTTTCAGCGAGGGGTCGTCGCGCTGTTCTATGGCCGCGAAGAACGCGTCCATATCCACGTGCACTATGCGCCGCTCCATATTCAGATGCTATAAAGATATTCCCGGAGTTGGCAACACCGCACGCATAAGCCGTTTTTGCTATCATTCCGGAATGGTTTCAGGGGTAAGGGTAAAGCATCTTCTAATTTTCACTATCGCGGCCTACGCCGTGCTGAAAACCACCACCCTGGGCTGGTACTTCCTCGCTCCCCGCTACCACGGCCGCAGCGCGGGTAAAACCTCGGATGAAAAACTGCGGGCGGCCGTGACGGCGCTGGCCTCGGACATCGGGCCTCGCGACCTCTTCAACAATAACAAAGCTCGCCTGCGGCGCAGCGAAGCTTACGTGGCCGGCCGCCTGCGGGCAGCCGGATACAAGGTCAGGTTTCAGGAATATATGGCCGCGGGCGTGAAGGTCCGCAACATCATAGCCGCCAAACGCGGGGTCTCGCTGCCTGATGAGAAGATAGTTTTAGGCGCGCACTACGACACCTTCAACAACCCCGGAGCCGACGATAACGCCAGCGGGGTGGCCGGCCTGCTGGAACTGGCCGACTATGCCGCCGGCAAAAAATTCACCAGGACCGTGGAATTCGCCGCTTTCGTTAACGAGGAACCGCCTTTTTTCAAAAAAGACACTATGGGCAGCGCGGTCTATACCGCGTCCGCCGCGGCCAGCGGGGAAAGGATAGCGGCCGCGATAGTCCTGGAGATGATCGGTTTCTATACCGACGCCAGGGCTTCGCAGCGCTACCCGCCGCTGGTGGGACCGTTCTTCCCCAGCCGCGGTAATTTCATAGCGCAGGTGGCCGACCTGCGGTCGGCCAGGCTGGCCGCGAGGATCTCGGGGGTTTTCGGCAAGGCTTCAACGCTGCCGCTGCGCACAGCGGTGCTGCCGGCCTTTGTGCCGGGGGCGGACTACTCCGATCACCGCAGTTTCTGGGCGCACGGCTACCAGGCTGTTATGTTTACGGACACGGCTTTCTACCGCAACGCCAACTATCACAGTGCCTCCGACAAGCCCGATACGCTCAACTACGAATACATGGCGGCGCTCCTGGACGGCCTTAAAGCCGCCCTGGACGACCTCGCGGGCGCGAAATAAAGCCTATTTTTTAAGGAGCCACAGCGCCAGCAGCGCCAGGCCTAAGACAAGAAAGGCGGCCGCCCTGGCCGCCCTGACAAAATTCATCCGCGCTTCCCCGGCAGGATCTCCAGCCAGTAGCCGTCCGGGTCCTCGATGAAATAGATCCCCATCGCCTCATAAAACTTCAGGCTTTTAGCCAGGTCCAGCACGTTCAGGTTATTGTGGGAGAAAGTGAATTTCATACCTAAATATTACCAAAATCGGGGGAGCGGCCGGCCATATCCACCGCGATGGCCGCGCCTCTCGCTTTTACGGCGTTAATTTTATATCTTGCTTACTAGAGGTCCCTTATGAAAAATCTGCTGATAGCCGCCCTGTTCTTCTCCCCCTTGCTGCTTGGCGCCGAGCCGCCGGCCCCGCCCAAGGAAACGCCGGAAGTCCGCGAACAGCTCAAGCAGGAGGCCGCCCGCCTTGAAAAACTGGCGCAGGCCTCCCCGGCCGACGCCGACCTGCAGGTAAAACTGGGGTTCACCTACGCGCGCCTGGACCAGGCCGACGACGCGCAGAGGGCTTTCGAAAGCGCGGTACGCCTGGACGCGAAGCGGGCCGTGGCCTGGTACATGCTCGGGCTGATCTATGAAAAAAAGGGTTTGAAGGATAAGGCGTTGGCCGCCTGGAAGACCTGCCTTGAAACCGCGCAGGAACCGCGCATGAAGGATACCGCCGCGCGCCACATCCACCACCTCTCCCAGCCCTGACGCCATGAAAAAACTCCTGCTGCTGCTCCCCTTACTGGCCGCCTGCGCAACGCCCAAAGTGGCCTTCAATCCCCGCGCCGACTTCTCCGCCATAAAGCGCGTAGCCGTGCTGTCCTTCGCCGGCCCCAAAGGCGAACTCGCCGCCGACGTGATGACGCAGAGCCTGCTGGAACACGGCGCCGACGTAGTGGAGCGCCAGCGGCTGGACTCGGTGCTGCGCGAGCAGTCCCTCACGGCCTCGTCCGCCTTCGACCCGGCCACCGCGCGGCAGCTGGGCAAGCTGCTGGGCGTGGACGCGCTGTTCGTGGGTACCGTGGCGGAAAGCACGCCGCAGAGCACCTACATAGTCAGCCAGTCGGCCAACCCGCAGGCCAACGTCACGCAGGTTAACGGCAACACGGTCTACTCCGAAGGGTCGGTAGCCGGCCTGCCCAACGCACAACTGCTGACCACCACCGCCAACGTCTCGCTCTTGTCGCGCATGGTGGACGTGCAGACCGGCTCGGTGCTCTGGTCCGCCTCCATGGCCTACGAAGGCTTCGACATCGCCTCGGCCATGAGCGGCATCACGGACGCCTTCATCCGCTCGCTCATCCCGATCTGGCCGTCGCTCTACTCCTCGAAATAGGCGTGGCGGCATAAAAAAAGCCGGGCGCGTGCCCGGCTTTTTCTTTGCCCCGCGGCGGTCAATCCATCAGCCGCTTCTGTCCCTGCAGTTCGCGCATGCGCTGCACGTCCTGCGTGAACTCCAGGCAACCGAGGTATTTCCCCTTCTCGTCGCGAAGCGCGCAGAACTCTATGAACATCTTGTGCTTCGGCTTGCCTTTTTCGACTTCCAGGTCTATCCAGAAAGTGGCCGTATCGCGCTTGCCGGCCTTCATCTCGCCCACCAGGCGCTCCACCAGCTCCAGGCTGTGCTGGGGGTGGCATTGCCGGAAATTCATACCCATGGCCGTCATCGGCCGCTTGAAAATACGGGTCTCGTGCCTGTTCCAGCCCACCACCTCGTCGTTGGCGTCTATCACCGTAAGTTCCGCCGGCAGGGCCTCTATCATGGCCTTCACCAGCGCCGCGTCCATTTTATCGAAAAGCATATTTCCCTCCGTGACCGTTACCTCATTATAGAAAAAAGCCCCGCCGGGAAGCGGGGCCTTTTCTTTTCTACGAGCGCGTTTATTGCGGGGTCTGGATCTTAAGCGTTATGCCGTTGTCGCCCACGGTAAAGCCGGTAAGGTGCAGCTCGCCCACCAGGCCGGGCGGCACGAACTGGTTGATGATCTTGGAAGAGAGCGTAGCGCGCAGCGTCCACGCGGTCTTGTCGTAGCTCATCTTTATAACTTCTTCGGCCTTCATCGGGATCTGCTTCTTTTTGAGGAAATCGTTCACGGCGGAGTAGACGCCCTTTATGGCCACGTCCATCACCTGCACCATCACCTCTTCCTGGTTGATGGGGCCAACCGGCATTGCCTTCACGTCCGGCTCCATGGCCGCGTGCAGCTGGACGCGCTGTATGCGCAGGGCCAGCTTATCGGTGGCTTCCAGGTAGGGCTTCAGCGTAAGCGTAGGCTGCACTATGATGCCGCCCTGGTTCACCCGGATGTTGGTGACGCGCAGGAACTCGCCCGATTTGGACATCACCGGGGCGTCCTGGTCTATCACCGTCAGCCGCTTGTCGGAAGCCGCCGCCATGAGCACGGCCTTTTTGAGAGTCTTATAAGGTATCCGGATGCCCAAGTCCACCCCAACCATGTCGTCGGCGGAGGGCGCCGGAACCGGCGCTTTAAGCCCGGCCTGGACCGCGCGGACGTCGTCGGCGCTTACCGAGGCCAGGTCGAAATCGGAAGCCATCGCGCGGCCGCAGAGCAGCAGGGCCGTTGCCGCCAGGATCGTTTTAAGGTTCAGGTTTTTCATAAATTTTCTCCCTATATCCGCGATCACAGTTCGAACCCGAGGTACAGCAGGCCGTTGGCTATCTTGAGGTTGTTGATCACGGCGCCCTTGGCGAAGGAGGGCATGAAAGCGCTGTTCTTAAGGACTATCTTTACGCTCTTATCGTCGAGCTTGGTGGCGGTCATCACCTTCACCAGTTGCGGGTTGGTGGTCAGGGTGCTTATAACGGAGGCGTTGATCTTGCCCTGGATCCAGTTGTTGATGAAGCCGGGGATGCCTATGCCGTAGGCCTGGTCCACTTCCACGCGCTCCACGGTGACCTTCAGCGTGTTGGGGCCGAGGTAGGAGGGAAGGATGATGGCCTTGAAGTAGACGTTGGGCTTGCCTATAACGGTGCGGGCGTAGATCTTGCCGGCCACTTCCAGGCGGCCGTCGGCGCGGAACTTAAGCCCGCCCTCGTGGCCCTGGGGATGGAACTCGAAATCTCCCTGCTTGGTGAACTGGGCTATGAAATTGTCCAGCAGGCCGTCGGAGATGGTAAGGTTATAGCCGGCCAGCTGCGCGGCGTTAACGGAACCGGTCTTAACGCTGAGGGCGAAGCCTGACTCGTCGAAGGTGAAGTTGGAGAGGGAGACGTTGCTTATGAGCCCCGGCATCAGCGGCGCTATGAAATTGGGGTTGACCGTGGCGCGCAGCGTCCAGCTCTTGCGGTCGTAGGCGAAGACCAGTACGTCCTTGGCGCGGAGCGCCACCTTGTTCTTGGTGAACGCCTCGTCCATGGACTGCAGCATCGAGGTGGTGAGGTTGGTCATCACCATCTCCATCAGGCCGTCCTTATCCAGCTGCTGGGCGTTGATGGCCTTGGGGCCGAACGCTATGTCGGCCTCCACCTTCTCTACCTTTATGGAAAGTTTATTGGCCCCTTCGAAAGCGGGGCGGAGCAGCACGGTGGGCTCCACTTCGATGCCGTTGTAGTTAACAGTAACGTTGGTGAAAGCTATATGGTCGGCCTGTTTAAAAAGTACCGGGGCCGCCTTGTCTATGGGCTGCATCTTTATCCCGGGCAGTTCGCCCAGGCGGGAGCTCAGGGACTTGAACGGCAGTTTAACGGTCAGGTCCAGTAAAGCGTTAGGCTGGTTGGGGGATTTGTCCAGGTTCACTATCTCCTCGGGCATCGGGACGTCCAGTTCCATCGCTTCCCTGGAGGCCTTGATATCGCCGGCGCTTACGGAGTTAAGGTCGAACTCACCGGCAAAACCAGCCGCCGAGAAGTTCGCCGCAGCTATGACCGCAAGGATTAGCTTTTTCATACTAATAGTCTAACAGGCACCCCTTGAAACCGTAAGTGTCAAAGGGCCCAGCGCCCTGGGCCCATTAGGCCCCCCCCGGCAAAGGGCCCCGCGGCCCCCCCAAAAAAAAGAGCCCCGGGAACGCCCGGGGCCCTTTATCTTCCCGAAGTATAAGCGCGTCAGCTGCGGCGCTTGTCCATAAAGGCCTTCAGGGCCTCGGCCATAGAACCGGCAGGAGCCTCCTCGCGCTGTGGCCGGGGCTCAGGCCTGCGGTTCCTGTCAAAACCGGGGCGCGGTCCGGCCGCGGCCGCCGCAGGCTGGCTGCCGCGGCTTTCGCGGGGGCCCACCACAGGGTTAGACTTCATGGAAAGGGCTATGCGGCTGCGCGGGAGGTCCACATCCAGCACGGTCACGCTCACCTTCTGCCCCACCTTCACCACGGTAGCGGCGTCCTGCACAAAGCGGTCCGACAGTTCACTGATATGTACCAGGCCGTCCTGGTGCACGCCTATGTCCACAAAAGCGCCGAAAGCGGCCACGTTGGTGACTATGCCAGGCAGTTTCTGGCCGGGTTTCAGGTCGCCTATCTTCTGCGCCTCGCCGAAGGCGAACGCTTCGAACTGTTTGCGCGGGTCGCGGCCCGGCTTGGCCAGTTCCGCAAGGATGTCCTTGAGCGTGGGCTCGCCCACCCCGTCCGAGACGTACCTGGAGATATCTATCTTGGCCCGCAGCTCGGCGCTGGTCATCAGGTCCTGCACTTTACAGCCCAGGTCCGCGGCCATCTTTTCCACCAGCTCATAGCGCTCCGGGTGCACGGCGCTGGCGTCCAGCGGGTTCTTGCCCCCGGAAAGGCGCAGAAAGCCCGCCGCCTGCTCAAAGGCCTTGGGCCCCAGGCGCGGTACTTTTTTAAGCGCCGCCCGGCTGGGGAAGGCGCCGTTGGCGTTGCGGTGTTCCACGATGTTCTTGGCCAGCGCGGCGTTAAGCCCGGAAACGTAACTGAGCAGTTCGCGGCTGGCGGTGTTCACTTCCACCCCCACGCTGTTGACGCAGCTTTCCACGGTGGCGTCCAGGCTTTTTTTAAGCCCGCCCTGGTCCACGTCGTGCTGGTACTGGCCCACGCCGATGGATTTGGGATCTCTCTTTACCAGCTCGGCCAGCGGGTCCATCAGCCGGCGGCCTATGGACACCGCGCCGCGCACGGTCACGTCTTTATCCGGAAACTCGTTGCGCGCCACCTCGGAAGCGGAGTAGACGGATGCTCCCGACTCGTTGACCATCACTATTATCACGCCCTCCAGTTTCAGGCCTCTGGCAAATTCCTCGGTCTCGCGGCCGGCGGTGCCGTTACCTATGGCTATCACTTCGGTCTTGAATTTAACGGCCAGTTCCTTCACCTTGGCGGCGGCCGAAGCGGCCGCGCCGTCGCCGCTGTGCGGGTACACCACGTCGTCGTGGATAAGCTTGCCGTTGCTGTCCAGGCACACCAGTTTGCACCCGGTGCGGAAGCCCGGGTCCAGCGCCAGGATATTCTTGTGGCCCAGCGGCGAGCTCATGAGGATCTCGCGCAGGTTGCGCGCGAACACCTCTATGGCCTGCGCGTCGGCGCGCTTCTTGGTTTCCAGCCGCGCCTCCCCCTCCAGGGAAATGGAAAGCAGCCGCTCGTAGGAATCCTTTACGGCCTCTTTCACCTGCAGCCCGCAGGCGCCCCCGTTCTTAACGAACAGCGGCTCCAGCAGCGCCACGGCCTCGTCGGCCTCCACCTCGATGCGCATGGAAAGGAACCCTTCGGCCTCGCCGCGGCGCATGGCCAGTATCCGGTGCGAAGGCGCCTTGGCGGCCGGTTCCTTCCAGTCGAAATAATCCTTGAACTTAGCCCCCTCCGCCTCTTTGTCCATCAGCACCTTGGAATGGAACACGCCTTTCTGGGCAAACAGGGCGCGCAGCCGGGCGCGGGCGGCTTCGTCCTCGCTGACGCGTTCGGCTATGATGTCGCGCGCGCCGGCCAGGGCTTCCTCGGCGGTCTTCACGCCTTTCTCTTCGCTTATGAAAGGGGCGGCGAGCTGCGCCGGGGCTTCGGGCCCCTGCGCGTAAAGCTGGTCGGCCAGCGGTTCCAGGCCTTTTTCTTTGGCGATGGTGGCGCGGGTGCGGCGCTTGGGCCGGAAAGGCAGGTAGATGTCCTCCAGCTTGGAAAGCACCTGGGCCGCGTCTATCTTGGCCTTCAGCTCCGGCGTCAGCAGGTTGCGCTCCGCCAGCGACTTCAGTATGGCCTCGCGCCGCGCGTCCAGTTCTTTCAACTGCTCCAGGCGCTCCTGTATCCTGCCCAGCACCACTTCGTCCAGGTTGCCGGTGGCTTCCTTGCGGTACCGGGAGATGAAAGGGATGGTGGCGTCCTCTTTAAAAAGGTTTATCGCCGCGGCCACGCCGCCAGCGTTCAGGCCCAGCTCCGCCGCTATTTTAGGAACATATGCGTCGCTCATTTACGTCCTCCGGAAAAAATTACCCGTATAGGATATAAAATAGCCGGCCCGCCGGGCCACTTCCCCGTCGGGAAGAAATAAAAAACCCCCCGGCTTTTACGGCCGGGGGGTTTCTTTAAACCGGGCGGACTAGTTGGCTTCCAAAACCAACTGCCTGAGCAGCGCGAAGGCCGGGGAGGCTTTGCCTATCCCCACCCGCTCGGGCGCGGGGCCCATGGCGGCCTTGGTGAAAGGCGAAGTTACGGAGGACAGCTTGGTCACGTCCTCGCCGCGGCAGCCCTCGGAAGGGCAGACGTTGGAGACGCGGCAGCCGTTCTTGTAGACATAGTCGTTCTCGCCGCGCACCAGGATGCCCTCTATGTCGCCGGTCCGGGCGTTGAACACCGCGGAACCGGAGTTGCCGCCGTAGGTGTCGAGGTTGGCCACGAAATAGCCCTTGGGGGTGATATCGCGCACGGTGGCGCCGCCCGCCACCTTGGTGGGCAGGCCGGCCGGGTGGCCTATCACCACCAGGCTGTCGCCGTTCTTAAGCGTGTCCTGGGTGTTGTACTTGAGGGGCTTGTGGTTGGCCACCTTGCGGTCCAGGCGGATAAGGGCCCAGTCGGCGCCGGTGCCCACCTGCTCGCGGCCTATGAGCTGCGCGCAGCCGTACACTTCGCCGGCGGGCACGGAGACCGGCATTACGCCGGCGGCCTTTACGCCAAAGCCGAACACGAACCGGGTGGTCTTGCAGGCGTCGGCGCTCTTTACGCAATGGCCGGCGGTCATGATGATGTCGGGGGCTACCAGAGAGCCGGAGCAGAAGGCGCCGGTGACCTGGTCGTAAAAAGGCTCTTCCTTGCAGAGGCCGTAGCCCTGCGCGTAGGATTCGGTGGTCAGGTCTGCCTTGTCGCCGTTAACGGCCACGTCGGAACCCTGGAACAGGCCCACGGTGGAATCCGCGAGCGCCAGCAGGCGGGCGTCCGAGACCTGGTAGAGGTCCAGGCGGTCGTCCGCGCCGTAGATAACTTTGCCGGCATCGCCGGCGGCGAAAACCCGGCCGGACGCGAGGAGCGCGAGGGCGGCGGCCGCAAGGATCAGCTTCTTCATCAGTCAGTACCTCCGAACAATAATAGAACCAAGGTCAGGTTATCTTTTTGTGCGTCCCAAATCAATTGAAAATACCGGCATTTCCGGCCAAGCCCGCCTAGTCGCGGCCGCCGGCGGCCCGCAGCGCCAGGGCGCGCCTCACCTGGTCCAGCACGTCTTCCCGCTCCAGGGGCTTTATCATGTATGAAAACACGCCCTGCGCCATGGCCTTGGAGACCGTCTCGGAAGAACCATCCCCGGTGATCATTATCACCAGCGGCCGGCGACGCATGGCTGCGAGTTTTTTGAGCACCTCGAGGCCGTTCATGCCCGGCATATCCACGTCCAGCAGCACCAGGTCCGGGTTTTCGGAACCGGCCATTTCCAGCGCGGTATTGCCGTCGCTGGCGCAGAACACGTCGTACCCCGCCAGTATCCTGGAAAGCGACCCCAGGGACTGCTCGTCGTCGTCGGCTATAAGTATTTTTCCTTCCATAATTCAACCCCTTTTAAGCGGCGTCAGCCGCGCTTGGCGGCGAAATTTACCAGGTAAGAATAGAACGTGCCCTTGCGGATGGGCTTGCTGAGGTAGTCGTCGCAGCCCGCCTGGAGCGTTTTATCCGCGTCCTCGCGGGTGGCCATGGCCGTAAGCGCCACCACCCGGGTTCTTTTCCGGTTTTCCTTTTTTTCCAATTCGCGTATCTTTACCGTAGTCTCGTAGCCGTCAATCCCCGGCATCTGCATATCCATAAAGACTATGTCGTAAACGTTCTCGGTGAATTTAGCCAGCGCCTCAAAGCCGTCCACCGCCAGTTCAAGTTTAACCCTGGAACCTTTCAACATGGCGTTCATCAGTATGCGGTTATCCTGCGCGTCGTCCACTATCAGCACGGAGAGCTCCGGCAGGTCTTCTTTGGCGGACCCGGCCGGCTTCGGCGCCGCGTCCACTGCCGGGCGGACGGAAGCGGAGAGCATGGTGAGCGCGCCTTCCAGCAGCGCCTGCTTCCTCACCGGTTTCATGATGTGCGTGTTAACCCCTATGGCCCGGAAATCCTCCCGTTTAAGGCGCACCGTGTCGGAGGTGACAAGGGCGACCGCCGGCTTGGGCGTTATTTCGGCGTCGGCCATCAGCCGCCGGCAGAACTCGTAGCCGTCCATGCCCGGCATATTGAAGTCCACGAAGACGCCGTGGAAAGGCACCCCCCGCGTCTGCTCCTCCAGCAGTTTCGCCAGGCCGGCCTCGCCCCCGGATACCCCTTCGCAGGAAGCGCCCCAGCTCTGCGCCACCTCCCTGGTTATGATGCGGTTCACCAGGTTATCGTCCACCACCAAAAAGCGCTTTCCCTTCAGTTCCGCCACGTCTATCTTCGGCAGATAGACCTCGCGCCTGTCCTTCTGCGGGCAAACCTTGACCGTAAAATAAAAGATCGTGCCCACCCCGGGTTCGCTCTCCAGCCAGATCTTGCCGCCCATCAGTTCGATGAGCATTTTGGAGATAGGCAGCCCCAGCCCCGTCCCGCCGTATTTGCGGGTAGTGGACGAATCAGCCTGGGTGAATTTCTCGAACACCGAAGCGAGTTTCTCGCCCGGTATGCCTATGCCGGTATCCTTTACCGAGACCAGCAACTGCAGGCAGTCGCCGGACTCAGCCTGCTTGCGCACGCTAAGGGAAACCCAGCCTTTCTCCACGAATTTAACCGCGTTGCCCATCAGGTTAAGCAGCACCTGCTTGAGGCGGGTGGCGTCGCCCTCCACAAAAACGGGGACATCCGCCTCCAGCTTGCAATTTACCTCTACGCCTTTTTTGCCGGCACGCACCGAGACTATTTCAGAAACCTGTGAAACCAGCTCCTCCAGGTTGAAGGGCGCTTTTTCCACCTCTATCTTGCCGGCTTCGATCTTGGAGATATCCAGCACGTCGTTGATGATGGACAACAGCGTATCGCTGGCGTTGCGCATGATGGCCAGGTACTGCGCGTGCTCCTTGCTCAGCGCGGCCTCGTCTATAAGTTCCGACATGCCCACTATGGCGTTGAGCGGCGTACGGATCTCGTGGCTCATGGCGGCCAGAAAATCGCTCTTGGCCTGGTTGGCCTGTTCCGCCTCGTGCTTGGCCTGCATAACCTCGGCCATAAGCTGCTTCTCCAGGGTGATGTCCTTATGCAGGGCCATAAAGTGGGTCAGCGCACCCTCTCCGTTGCGGATGGGAGAGATATTGGCCTTTATCCAGATCAGCGCGCCTGACTTGGTCTTATTGCGCAGCTCTCCGCTCCAGGAACGTCCGCCCAGCAGGGCGCGCCAGAGGCTTTGGTAAAGTTCCTGCGGCATCTCTCCTGACTTGAGCAGCCGCGGGTTCTTTCCCACGGCTTCGGCCACGGAATAACCGTGCATACCGGTGAAAGCCGGGTTGACGTACTCTATCTTCCCGGAAGTGTCGGTCACCACCACGCCCAGCGAAGATTCTTCTATGCCTTTCTTCAGGACCAGGATCTCTTCGTGCTGCTCGCTGACCGCCTTGTTAAAATTCTTTAGCGAATACACTACCCAGAACATCAGCAGGAGTATCCCGGTGGCTATGGATGAGCTGGAGACGACCAGTTCCGTCACCACCTTCTTGGCCGCTTCGGCCAACCCGGCGTTCAATTCCAGCCTTGCCCGGGACTGCGCGGAGAGTTTTTTCCTCAATGCCGACGCCGTCTCGTAGAACCGTGAGAACTCCGCCTGGGCCGACGCTTTATCCGCAGCGGCCATGGCCGGAGCGGAGCAGCTGCCCCTATGCCGGGCCAGCGCCACGCGAAGGGCAGCGAGATCGCTTTCGGAAAATTCCGGGGAAACGGACCCGGCCTCGCCTACCGCGGCGGCGGCGTCGTCGGCTTCTTTCAGGGCTTTACAGTAGGCCGCACGGCGCTCCCCGGACGGCTGGATGGAGCATACGCGGATGGATCCCTCGGCGAACCGTACCGCATCGGTCAGGCTGAGTGTGCGGGTAAGTTTCATGTGCTCGCGCGAAACGGTCAGGTCCATCTCCTGGAGGTGGCGCATAAGGTACAGGGCGCGTCCTATCATCAGCACATGCAATGCTACCGCCAGCAGCAGAAATCCCCAGGTAAGTCGGTACTGTTTATTGGTTTTCATAAAAATCCGCGGTCCCGCCCGGCGGACGGTTCCCCCTATCCGTGGTAGTATAGCGAGAATGGAGGAAAGATATCAACGTTCCCGTGTTTTAATGTAAGATTTGTCCCATGGCGAAACAAATAATAAAAGTGGACGAGGACCTGAAGGACCTGGTCCCCCTGTACCTGCAGAACTGGACCGGCCAGCTGGACGTTATCTCCGCCCTGCTGGAAAAGAACGATTTCAAGGAACTTAAAGCCATCGGCCACAAACTGCACGGTTCCGGCGGCGGCTTCGGTTTTGATTTCCTGACCGAACTGGGAAAACGCATGGAACTTTCCGCGCTGGCCTGCGACAAGGCGGCGCTGACCGCCCAGGCCGGGGAACTGAAAGATTACCTCGGGGCCATAGAAGTTGAATACGTGCCGATGGGCTAAAAACCTCCGGTCCACCCGCCTACAACAGTCCTTTCTGCTTGAAGCTCATAAAACCCTCCCGCGTCACTATCACGTGGTCCAGCAGTTCTATGCCCAGGAGTTTGCCCGCCTGCGCCAGCCGCTTGGTAAGGCTCAGGTCCTCGTCCGACGGCTCCAGGCAGCCCGACGGGTGATTGTGGGCCACTATCACGCTGGCGGCCAGGTTCTTCACCGCCGGTTCGAACACCTCGCGCGGGTGCACCAGGTTGTAGTTGAGCGTGCCTATGGAGACGATGTCGCGCTTGATCTCCTGGTTGCGCGTGTCCAGGAAGAATACTACGAAGTGCTCCTTCTTTTCCCCGCGCACGTCGCGCAGTTCCTCCCAGATGTCGCGCGGTTTGAGGTAGATGCCGGCCTTTTTGCCGTTGAGGTAGCGCCGCCCCAGTTCGAAAGCGGCCAGTATCTCGCAGCTGCGCACAGGGCCCAGCCCCGGGAAAGCGCGCAACTCGGCGAAGCCGGCCTTGGCCAGGTCCGCACGGCCGAAACGGCGCAGCAGGTCCCCCGCCAGGTCCAGCACGCCGCACCCGCGCGCACCGGTGCGCAGCAGCACCGCCAGCAACTCCTCGTCGGCCAGCTTCTCCGGCCCGTAACGCATAAGTTTCTCCCGCGGGCGCTCCACCCGCGGCATGTCCTGTATGGTCCCCGCTCCTTTCATAACGCCTCCCTTTCCCGACTCCCCGCCAATAGCCTAGCAGGCCAACCCGACAGCGTAGTGTCGGGGAATTTTTGTATCATTTGCGCATAGGGTGGAACCGATGGACCAGAAAACTTTCGAGATCTACGCGCCTGTGCGCAACACCATCAACAAGGCGCTCGGAGTGGTGGTGAAAGTGGCCAGCGAGAACGTGACCGTGCAGCCGCTCACCGGCGACCGGCTCACCTTCCGCGCGCAGTACCTGGCCCCCGCCACGGAGGCGGAGGCCGCGGCGCTGCAGGACCTTGTAACGCGCCTCAAGATAGACGAGGAGAACCGCAACAAGGCCAAGGTAATGAAGGCGGACCCCGCGCTGGTCCGCGAGGAATTCGAGAAGTTCGTGAAGCACATCGCCGCGCGCTACCCCAAATCCGCCGAGACCTTCCGCGAATTCTGGGCCGAGCTGATGGCCGCCGCCGGCGACCTGCCGGGCCAGACCTGGGAGATGCGCCCCAACACCGCCAAGACGCCGGGCCCGGTGCTCAAGATCTTCAACCCCGCCACGCAGAAGTGGGTATACTGCCTGTCGCTGCTGGCCGGGTGGGGCCTGCGCATGGAGATAAAGAAGGAATTCCTGCCGGCCGGCACCGAGGCCCTTTTCCCCATAGACCACGCCATGTTCGGTTCCGGCCGCGCCGTGGAACTTATCTACCGGGATTTCACCCCGGAAAAGCGCAAGCCGTACGCGGACTGCGTGCGGGCCATTTACGCCCGGGCCGCGCAGGACGCGGCCAAGGGGCCCCCCGGCCCTTGACAAAAAGCCCTCATGGGCTAAACTATACCTACGCGCCGGCGCGGTCCTTTTTTTCGGCAAATTGCGGCGCGCGGACGGGAACGATATGAGACGAACATTACTTTCCTTAATGCTGCTGGCCTTCGCGGCCGGAGCCGCCAGGGCGGCTGAAGGCATAGAGTGGGACGACAACCGCCCCGAATTCAAACTCTTCCTGGAAAAGAAGCATTACACCCGCGATACCTGGGCGGAACTGGCCCCGGCCGACCAGAACGACGCGCTGAAGACCGTGGAAAAGACCGCGCTGCAGCGCCAGAAGGACGTGGAGGCGCTGTACGCGCAGGCCGCGGCCGGCAAGTGGGACGCCCCGCAGGCCAAGTATTTCACGGACCGCTACGACGGCGCCGAACTAAAGGCCGTATACATCTGGATAGGCGGGACTGAAGGCCACGCGCTGATGAACAAGGTCTCCGCGGTGCGCGAGGCCATTTCCAAGGCCGCGGCCGGCATAGACGAAGCCGAAGCCGTCCGCCTGCAGCCCTACCTGCAGCCCAAAACCATAAGCGACCTGCGCTCGGCCAAGTTCGTGGCGGAACAGATGAAGCAGAAGGCGGCGGCCAAACCAAAGCCCACCGTAAGCCAGTCAGGAGACAAATTGGGCAAGTTGGGCCCCAAGCTGGACGAAGCCAAACTGGGCGGCCTGTATGACAATTCCAAAGGCGGCAAGGGCGGCGCGGACTCCGGCGCCGTCGCGGCCGACCTCAGCGGGCTAAAGAACGGCAAGGTGCCGCTGAGCACCACTCAGAACGCCACCGCGGCCAAAACCATCAAGGCCGCAGCTCCCGCCGCCATAGATACCGGAGACAAGAAATCCAAGGCCTGGACCTCGGACGCCTACGGCATAACCATAGAGACGCCGCAGGGCAAGCAGAGTTTCCGTGACTCCAAGGCCGCCGAGGCCGCCATCAAGGCCATGCCGCCAGGTTCCATAAACAAGATCACGCTGTACGGCCACGGCTCCCCCGGCATGCAGACCGTGGGTCCAGCCACTTACGAGGCCGAAGACACGGCGCTGCTCCTTAAAGGCAAGATGGCCAAGAACGGCGTCGTGCAGTTCTCAGGCTGCAATACTTCCTCCATTGGCGACTCCACGCTCAACCCCGCGGTGGGCCTGTCCATGGTGGCGCGCCGCCTGCTTTACTTCAGCCTGCCTTACTTTCAGGACCGCGCCGACGGCATACCGGCGGCCCAGGCCAAACAGCAGTGGGATAAGGGTTGGAACGCGGACCTGGCCAGGGATACCAGCGCGGGAATAAAGGGCGCCATAGTGTGCGGCTACCGCACCTTTGGCCTGGTGCCAGGGCGCCTGCCCGGCCTCACCAAGCTGATGGGCAACCAGGAAGCCACCGAGCCCGGCGTAGTTGCCGGCAAAAAAGCTTGTTATCAGGACGGCAAAGAGGTACCTGTACCATGACCGACTTCACTTATATACTGGAAACCATACTGCTGCTGGCCGCGCCTTTTGTGCCGGTGGCCATAGGCGCGCTGCTGCGCAAGAAATTCCCGGCGGCGGCTCCCGAACCGCTCCCCGCGGCGCATAAGCTGGGCCGGCTGGCCGGCAACCTCCTGTTCTGGGGCGGCCTCGCCGGCATCCTGTTCATGGTGGTGGTAGTCCTTAACTTCAAGGGCAAGTTCCTCTAAACCGTGCCAGGCAAATAAAAAAAGCGCGGCATGCCGCGCTTTTTTATTTCAGCCTTCGGGTTATTCCCCGGTGTCGCCGCCGCCCCCAGGCACGGCCTTCAGCTCCAGAATGCGGTCCACGCGGAAGGTGCGCCGCTCGCCCCGGCGCAGGCAGTCCGCTACCAGGCCCTTGAACTTGAATTCCTTGAACTGGCAGTCGCCAACGCTTACCGGCCGCACCACGCGCCGGCTGCGCTCGTCCGTGGCCTTAAGGTAGGTCAGCTCCAGGTTGCGGCCATCGGCGATGGCGGCCGTGATCAAGCCTATCTTGCTGGCCAGCGGCATGGCGGCCTCGCTGGCGCCGTACTGGTGGCCGGTAACATAGCGCACTATGCGCCAGTCCGTGCGTACATCCTCCGGGCGCACCGGCCGCGCCAGCGACACACCCTCCAGCGCGGTGCAGCGGGAGAGCGCCACGTAGGTCTGCCCGGCCGCAAACACCCTCTTGCCCAGGTCTATTATGGCGCGCTCGAAGGTTTTGCCCTGGCTCTTGTGTATGGTAACGCCCCACGCCAGTTTAAGCGGGTACTGCCTGAACGTACCGGCGGTCTCGGCCTTTATTTTCTTCTCTTCTTCGTCGTAGGTAAAGTGGAAAAGTTCCCAGGCGTGGCGCTCCACCGGCTCTACGGAGCCGTCGGCCAGCTTCACATGTATCACGTCGTCCTCGCCGGGCGGGCCCTTCATGATGTCCTGCACGCAGGCCATGGTGCCGTTTACCCAGCGGCCGTCGGAGTCGTTGTTGAGCAGCATCACCTGCGCGCCGGCCTTCAGGTGCAGCTCGTCGTCGGCCGGGTAGGAATCGCGCGAGAACTGGCCGCCTATCTCGGCCTTGTAGACGTGCGAGCGGCCGTCTATGGCGCGCAGCCGCTCGTTATTTATTTCCGCCGCGTCCGCGTTGGTGGTAAGCAGGCGCACCACCGTGCCGCGGCCGCGGCTTTCCACGTCCGCGCCCACGCGCTGATTGAGCGCCGCCAGCTGGGCCGGGCTCACGCGGTTGTTGCGGATGGCGTTAAGGATATTTATAAAGCCCTGGTCTTTCTGCCGGTAGATCTTCTCCAGCTCTATGTATTCCAGCCCCGTCTTCTCCAGGGCCTTGGCGTTAAAGAAATAGGGCCCTGCGTAATAGGAAGAGAACACGTGCCGTTCCGGAGCGGTCACCACCGGCGGCAGCTGGTAAAGGTCCCCGAACAGTGCCAGCTGGGCGCCGCCAAAGGGCTTCCCCGGCTCGCGTCCGTTGAGGCGCATAAAGGCTTCCACGCAGTCCAGCAGGTCGGCGCGCAGCATGGACGCCTCGTCTATAACAATGGCTTCCAGCGCGCGGTAGGTTTCCGCGTCGGCCTTGCGCGCGCGGCGCACCTTGTCGGGCGTGGTGCCCGGCTTGAACCGGAAAAAGGAATGGATGGTTTCTCCCCCCACGTTAAGCGCGGCCACGCCCGTAGGTGCCAGCACCACCATTTTCTTGGAGGTATGCGCGCGGAAGTACCGCAGCAGCGTGCTTTTGCCCGTGCCGGCCTTGCCGGTAACAAATACGTTGCGCGTGCCGTGCTGCAGCAGGTGCAGGGCCTTGGCGAATTGCTCGTTGAACTCTATTTCCGCGTTTTCCATGTGAGACCTTCCGTAATTTTACCATGTTAGCCCGCGCCGCGCTCGGGCGCGCACCGCCCGTCGGGCCGGCGTCGGGGCCAAAAGGGCGATATAGGCCTAAAGACCTAAATGAGCATAGGCCCTTTGGCCCTTGAGCGATATCAATATCGGGGCTAGAGTATGGGAGTAGTCGTGTAATCCCCGGGATTGGCCGGGGAGCATCCACCTCCGGACCTTAATCCGGATTCACCACGGCGACGAAGTACGCAATACGCGGAGGTGGATATGCATCACGTGACCAGGACCTCTCCAGCACCCGTAAAGCTCAAGGCCGTTCTCGCGGCTTTATTGCTTTCGCTAGCCGTATTCCATTTTGCCCCCGCCCCGCTGGGCGCGCAGGCGTTCCCCCAACTTACGGCCGCCGCCCCTGCGGTAGAACTGCAGGTCCCCTACGCCCCCGCCCCGGCCAACGCCACCCTCTACACCCCCGCCCCCGGTCTCAATGTCTATTTCCTTAACGTGGGCCAGGGCGATTCCATCTACATAGAACTGCCCGGCGGCCATAACGCGCTGATAGACGGCGGCCCCTCCGCCTCCGCCACCGGCGGGCTGGCCTCCTTCCTCACCGCCAAGAATATCACCCACATAGACAACGTAGTGCTCACCCACCCCCATAGCGACCACTACACCGGCCTCAAGTACGTATTCTCCAATCTTACCGTGGACAACTTTTACGACACCCGCCTGGACAACAGCGGCGCCACCGCCGACGACGCCATCCGCGCCCAGGTCAGCGGCATCGGTATCAATACCATCTACCCCGCGGCCGGCGACACGCTGAACTGGAGCACCCCGGCCGAAGTGAAGGTCTTCAACGCCTGCTCCGAGCCACAGTCCAGTTCCAAGAGCGAAGTGGCCAACAACTGCTCCATAGTGCTGCGCCTGGCCTACAGCGGCTCCTCCATCCTCTTTATGGGCGATGTGCAGAACGGCGCCGAAGCCGCGCTGGTGGCCAGGTATGGCGACGCCCTCAGGTCCGACGTCCTTAAAGTGGGGCACCACGGCAGCAAGTACTCCTCCACGGACGCCTTTTTGGCCGCCGTAAAGCCCGCCAAGGCCTACATAGAGGTGGGCAAGAACAACTACGGCCACCCCACGCAGGATGCGCTGAGCCGCCTTGTGGCCGCAGGCGCCAGCATCTACCGCTCCGACCTTAACGACACCCAGGAATACTCCGTGGGCGGCTCCGCGGAGCCGGTGGTGCTGCGCCAGGCCGATTGATCCCTTTCCCATACCCAATAGCCTAGCAGAGCAACCCGACACCGTAGTGTCGCTCATTAGAGGGTTATTTTTCAAAAAAAAAGGCCCCTTCCACAGTTTTGTGGCATGTTTTCGTCTAAAATCCGCTACGATATCCCTCCGTTCAAGGCTTCTACGCTACCGGGTTCTCTCTTATTTGACGTC
>JACRER010000076.1 GCA_016234365.1 Elusimicrobiota bacterium
GATGTAGGCTGATCGACCCTCTGTCCGAACTCAATCAAACTCCGTATACCGCGGCGAACAACACGGCAGTCAGTTCATGAGGGAAAAGCTTCATGTGCAAGAGAGAAACAGCTCAGACCGCCGATCTAGGTCCCAAAGTACATGCTAAGTGGCAAAGGATGTGGGTTTACATAAACAGCTAGGAGGTTGGCTTAGAAGCAGCCACCCTTTGAAGAGTGCGTAACAGCTCACTAGTCTAGCGAACCTGCGCCGAAAATGACACGGGGCTAAGCATGTCACCGCAATCGCGGATGGACGATAACGCGAGTTATCGTTCGTGGTAGGGGAAGCGTTCTTAATGCAGCGAAGGCGTACCGGAAGGAGCGCTGGAGCGTTAAGAAGTGAGGATGCCGGAATAAGTAGCGATAAACAAGGTGAGAATCCTTGTCGCCGAAAGCCTAAGGGTTCCTTGAGCAACGTTCGTCGGCTCAGGGTCAGTCGGACCTAAGTCGAGGCCGAAAGGCGTAGACGATGGACATCTGGTTAATATTCCAGAACTATAGTGGACGCGTCATCAGCTAAGGAGGGACGCAGTAGGGTAAGCTTACCGGGTAAAGGTTGTCCCGGAGAAAAGTGGAAGGCGTGGCCAGGCAGGAAAATCCGTCTGGTCGTTAAGCTGGAAACTGAGACTAGCGCCGGTAACACGGCGCGAAGTGGCCCAACCACGCTGCCGAGAAAAACTTCGTAGGGAGTTTCCATTATAACCGTACCGTAATCCGACACAGGTGGGCGAGTTGAGTATACTAAGGCGCGCGAGATAACCTACGTTAAGGAACTAGGCAAACTGACACCGTAACTTCGGAATAAGGTGTGCCCTTGTAGCAGTGTGGGATTAAAAGACCACAATGCGAACGGGCCGCAGTGAAATGGGGATCGTGACTGTTTAACAAAAACTTAGGGCTCTGCTGAAATCGCAAGATGACGTATAGGGCCTGATGCCTGCCCGGTGCTGGAAGGTCAAGGGGAGGGGTTAGCCGCAAGGCGAAGCTTCGAACTTAAGCCCCAGTAAACGGCGGCGGTAACTATAACCGTCCTAAGGTAGCGAAATTCCTTGTCGGGTAAGTTCCGACCTGCACGAATGGCATAACAAAGATCCCGCTGTCTCAACGTAGGGCTCGGCGAAATTGTGGTGCAAGTGAAGACGCTTGCTGCGCGTATCTAGACGAAAAGACCTCGTGGAGCTTTACTGTATCTTGTCATTGAATTACGGTTTTAGATGCGTAGGATAGGTGGGAGCCGGTGATCCCAGGGTTTCGGTCCTGGGGGAGGCAACGGTGAAATACCACCCTTTTGAAATTGTGATTCTAACTTCGCAGCCGTGATCCGGCCGAAGAACATTGGCAGGCGGGCAGTTTGACTGGGGCGGTCGCCTCCTAAAGAGTAACGGAGGCGTACAAAGGTTCCTTCAGGGCGAATAGAAATCGCCTGTCGAGCGCAATGGTAGAAAGGAGCTTGACTGTGAGGCCGACGGGCCGAACAGGGACGAAAGTCGGTCATAGTGATCCGGTGGTACCTCGTGGGAGGGCCATCGCTCAACGGATAAAAGCTACCCCGGGGATAACAGGCTGATCTGGTCCAAGAGTCCACATCGACGACCAGGTTTGGCACCTCGATGTCGGCTCATCGCATCCTCCCGCTGAAGCAGGTGGGAAGGGTTGGGCTGTTCGCCCATTAAAGCGGTACGTGAGCTGGGTTCAGTACGTCGTGAGACAGTACGGTCTCTATCTGATATGCGCGCAGGATACTTGAGGGGAGCTGACTACAGTACGAGAGGACCTAGTTGGACGAACCGCCCGTATTCCAGTTGTCGT
This sequence comes from Elusimicrobiota bacterium, assembly GCA_016234365.1. Lineage (GTDB taxonomy): Bacteria > Elusimicrobiota > Elusimicrobia > Elusimicrobiales > UBA9959 > UBA9959. The sequence continues at coordinate 1,851 of JACRER010000076.1, forward strand.
GCCAACGGCATAAGCTGGGTAGCGGTGTTCGGTAGGGATAAACGCTGAAAGCATCTAAGCGTGAAACCCGCCCCAAGATAAGGTATCCCTGGACGTTAAGTCCCAGAAGACCCCCAGAAGACTACTGGGTTGATAGGCCAGATGTGTAAGCATGGTAACATGTTCAGCTAACTGGTACTAATCGGTCGTGAGGCTTGGCCTTATTTTCTAATCCTAGAAATTAGAACACTAAGTTGCTAAGGTGTAGATTGATAAAACTTTTGCTTTAAGATACGCGCTTTCCTGCGATTTGTAAGACCGGTGTTTATTCCGGAGAGGTTACACCCGTTCCCATTCCGAACACGGCAGTTAAGGTCTCCAGGGCCGATGGTACTAACACCCAACCCGGTGTTGGCAGAGTAGGTCGATGCCGGTCTTATTAATCGCAGGGAAGCAAATAGATTGCGCTTGAATTCTCAAAGAATCGCAGCAGGAATTCTTAAATGAAGATCACGAAGACCGACAAAAAAGAACTCGCGGAGAAACTTGGCAAGGAATTTTCCTCCAAGGACACTTTCTTTGCGACCTTTAACGGCATGAAGTTTAAGGATGCCAACGGCCTTCGCGACAACCTGCGCCCGACCAAAGCCAAGTTCAAGGTGATGCGCAATACCGTTGTGGCGCACGCCCTGAAGAACGCCGCTTTAAAGCCCGCCGACGACACCGTCGCCCAGGGCCCTACCGCAGTTGTCACCCTCGAGGACGCCAACGAGATCACCCGCGTCGCCAAAGAGCTGATGGCGTTCGCTAAAACGAACCCCGGCGTAAAATGGAAGGGCGGCTTCTACGAAAAGAACTGGCTTACCCCCGCCGACATCGAAAAGCTCTCCAAGATCGGCTCCAAGCCCGAACTCCTTGGCCAGCTGGCCGGCACGCTGTACTCCAGCATCGCCCAGATCCGCTGGGTCCTGGACGCTCTCAAAGAGCAGAAAGACGCCGCCCAGAAGGCATAGCCTTGATGGCGGCACTAGCATAGCTTCGAAAGCCGAAGCGGCTAAATAACCCCAAAATTTGTTATAATATCAGTAGATTGGTGAGTAAGAAGTCCGTGTTTAGATCCTTCCTCCTCCATCTGCGTCGCTGTCTATTAAAATTTGGCCGCCTGATACGCATAGCGCCTGTTGCGGCACTAGCATAGCTTTGTAGTAAATCCTGGTAGTCCCGCCAGTAAAACGGGATAAACTGCCCGCTTAGGCGGACAGGCTACTAAAAAAACCCGCCTCCCGGCGGAAAAGGAGCCTAAAATGGCAACCGTAAGCAAAGACCAGCTGCTCGAAGCGATCGGTGGTATGACGATAATGGAACTCTCCGACCTCGTTAAGGGGATCGAAGACAAGTTCGGCGTGAAGGCCGCCCCCGTTGGCGTGGCCGTGGCCGCCGGAGCCCCCGGAGCCGCCGCCGGCGCCGCCGCCGAGGAAAAGACCGAATTCACCGTAGTCCTGAAGGCCATTTCCGACCCCGCCAAGAAGATCAGCGTGATCAAAGTGGTCCGCGAACTGACCGGCCTGGGCCTGAAAGAGTCCAAGGACCTTGTCGAAGGCGCCCCCAAGAACGTGAAAGAGGGCGTGGACAAGAAGACCGCCGACGACATGAACAAGAAGCTCACCGAAGCCGGCGGCGTAGTCGAACTGAAGTAATTCGCCGTTGATCCCCGTCCGCCCAAAGCGGGCGGGGATCGTCGTTTACAAGGCCGGAACGCCGGCCGCCAGTTACGTACCAGTGTTTTTGTGATAAAACAAGCTTATACGCGGTAAAATAAGCGGTGTAGAACTATCTCTTCCCTGTAAAGGGGAGAGATAGGTTCTATTTTTCGGCAAACTCCACGAGGTGAACTGATGAAACAGCTTAACTTCTCTAAGATAGGCCAGATACTCAAAGTACCGGACCTCCTCGACATGCAGAAACAGTCGTTCGACTGGTTCCTCCAGCTGGACGAAAAGCCCGAAAACCGCAAGATCCAGGGCCTCCAGGCCTCCTTTGTGGACGTGTTCCCCATCGAGTCCGCCGACGGCACCATGGTGATGGACTTCCTCAAATACGAACTTGGCACGCCCAAGTACACCGGCCCCGAAGAGGCCCTCGCCCGCGGCGGCTCCTACTCCACCCCGCTCAGGGCCTACATGAGCCTCAGCTCGCGCAGCGAGTCGGGCAAGCTCAAGCACATGATCGACCAGGACGTTATCCTGTGCGAACTGCCCATCATGACCGACACCGGCTCGTTCATCTTCAACGGCGCCGAGCGCATCGTGGTCAGCCAGCTGCACCGCTCCCCCGGCATCATCTTCGAGGACGACGAGGAAAAGAAGCAGTCCGTCCTCGGCAAGCCGCTGTTCTTCGCCCGCGTGATCCCGTACCGCGGCGCCTGGGTTGAATTCGAATTCGACACCGACAACGTCCTGTGGGTCCGCCTGGACCGCAAGAAGAAGATCCTCGCCACCACGTTTGTAAAGGCCGCCGGCCTTGAGACCAACGCCGAGATCCTGCAGGCCTTCTACCCGTCGGTGGAAGTGCCCGTGAACCAGGAGAACGCCGCCAACGTCATAGGCAAGTACGCCATAGAGGACATCGTGGACAAGTCCTCCGGCGAAGTGCTGTGGAACCTGGAAGAGAAAGCCGCCCAGCCCCTCGACGAGAAGGCCTTTAAGGCCATGGTGGACCGCAAGGTAAAGACCGTCACCCTTATAAAGGGCAACCCCAAGGAAGACAACCCCGGCGTGATCCTGGCCCTCGAAGCCAAGAACCAGCCCAAGACCGCTTCCGACGCGCGCTACGAGATCTACAAGAAGATGCGCGGCCAGGACTTCATAGTTAAGGAACAGGCCGAGGAATACCTGGACAATATCCTCTTCAAGAGCCTGCGCCGCTACGACTTCTCCGTGGTGGGCCGCTACAAGGCCATGCGCAAACTGCGCCCCGTCTACGAAGAGCTCGCCCGCGCCGACAAGCGCTTCAAGGTCCCCGGCGACAAGCTGCGCAACATCTGCCTCGAGGACATCCTCGTTACCATCAAGTACCTGATGGCGCTGAACTCCGGCGCCGCGTCCTTCGATTACCAGGGCGCCAAGTTCGAGTACAAAGTGGACGACATCGACCACCTCGGCAACCGCCGCGTGCGCTCCATCGGCGAACTGCTGGAGAACCAGATCCGCGTGGCGCTGGTGCAGATAGCGCGCAACGTGCGCGACCGCATGAGCAAGGAAGACAAGAGCGTCACCCCCAGGACCCTCGTGAACGCCGCCCCCGTGGTGGCCATCATGAGGAAGTTCTTCGGTACCTCCCAGCTCTCCCAGTTCATGGACCAGATCAACCCGCTGGCCGAACTCACCCACAAGCGCCGCCTGTCGGCCCTTGGCCCGGGCGGTCTGAACCGTAAGCGCGCCGGCTTCGAAGTGCGCGACGTGCACTACACGCATTACGGCCGCGTCTGCCCCATCGAAACGCCCGAAGGCCCGAACATCGGTCTTATCGTTTCGCTGGCCGCCTACGCCAAGGTCAACCAGTACGGCCTCATAGAGACCCCGTACCGCAAGATCAGCAACAAGAAGGTCACCGACGAAGCCGAATACGTCACCGCCTACATCGAAGACGACATCTTTGTGGGCCAGGCCAACACCCCGATAGAGGGCAGCAAGCTCTCCACCGACCGCGTGTACGGCCGCCTGAAGGACGAATACGTGTTCGTGGACTCCAACAAAGTAACCTACATGGACGTTTCGCCCATGCAGGTGGTGTCCATCTCCGCCTCGCTGGTGCCGTTCCTGGAGCACGACGACGCCAACCGCGCCCTGATGGGTTCCAACATGATGAGGCAGGCCGTGCCGCTGCTCAAGACCGAAGTGCCGCTGGTGGGCACCGGCATGGAACCCGCCATCGCCCGCGACAGCCGCGCCTGCGTGACCGCCCGCACCTCGGGCAAGGTCATTTACGCGTCCGCGGACATGATAGCCATAAAGCCGGACCATTCCAAGGAACCGGATATTTATCACCTCATTAAGTACCGCCGCTCCAACCAGGACACCTGCGTTAACCAGGTGCCCACCGTGCAGAGCGGCGACGAGATAAAGAAGGGCGACGTAATTGCCGACGGTCCCGCTACCAAGGACGGCCAGCTGGCCCTGGGCAAGAACCTGCTGGTGGCCTTCATGAGCTGGGAAGGCTTCAACTACGAAGACGCCATCCTGGTCTCCGAGAAGGTGGTGGAGGACGACGAGTTGACTTCCATCTTCATCGAGGAGTTCGAAGTGGAAGCCCGCGACACCAAGCTGGGCCCCGAAGAAATTACCCGCGACATCCCCAACGTAGGCACCGACGCCCTGGAGCACATAGACTCCGACGGCGTGGTGATCCCCAGCACCATGGTGCGCCCCGGCGACATCCTGGTGTGCAAGGTGTCCCCCAAGGGCGAGCAGCAGCTCAGCCCCGAAGAGCGCCTGCTGAAAGTGATCTTCGGCAAGAAGGCCGAGGACGTGACCGACACCTCCATGCGCGTGCCCCCCGGCGTGTACGGCAAGATCATCGGCACCCGCGTGTTCGTGCGCCGCGAAAAGCTCTCCAAGGCGGACGAAGACCGCCGCAAGAAAGAGATAGACGCGGAAATGAACTACAACCTGGAAGCCCTCAAGGAGTTCCGCAAGGAAACCTCCAAGAAGGGTTCCGAGACCGAAGAGTTCTGCAAGCAGATGGAAAAGCGCATCAAGGAAAAGTTCGCCCGCGAGAAGGAAATGCTGAAGAGCTCCGGCGAGCTGCCCGTCACCGTGAACAAAGTGGTGAAGGTGCACATAGCCCTGAAGCGCCGCCTGCAGGTTGGCGACAAGCTGTCCGGCCGCCACGGTAACAAAGGCGTAGTGGCCCGCATCCTGCCCCGCGAAGACATGCCTTATATGCCCGACGGTACCCCGGTGGACGTAGTCCTGTCCCCGCTGGGCGTGCCCTCCCGCATGAACATCGGCCAGATCCTGGAAACCATGCTGGGCTGGGCGGCCAAGCAGCTCAACACCCAGATGTACTGCCCCGTGTTCGACAGCGCCGCCGAAGACAATAAGGATTACTGGAAGTACTGGGAAAAGAAAGGCAAAAAGCGCGGCGAGGTGACCATCGACGAAGTCCTCAAGGACATCGAGAAGCACCCCGGCGGCGAAAAGCCCGGCGTTATCCAGATGATCCAGCTCGCCAAGGACCACCTTAAGGCCAAGGGCGTGCCGGAAGAATACCTGCCGGACGATTACTGCCGCATGACGCTGTACGACGGCCGCACCGGCGAGGCCTTCCATGAGAAGGTCACCATCGGCTACCTGTACATCCTCAAGCTCATCCACCTGGTGGAAGACAAGGTGCACGCCCGCAGCACCGGCCCTTACAGCCTCATCACCAGGCAGCCCCTGGGCGGTAAGGCCCTGTTCGGCGGCCAGCGCTTCGGCGAAATGGAAGTGTGGGCGCTCGAAGGTTACGGCGCCGCGTACACCCTGCAGGAAATGCTCACCGTGAAGTCCGACGACTTTACGGGCCGCACCAAGATGTACGAAGCCATCATCAAAGGCGACTTCCCTCCGCAGCCCGGCGTGCCGGAATCCTTCAAGGTTCTTGTGAAGGAACTCCAGGCCCTGGCGCTGGAAGTGGACCTGCTCAACACGCAGCCCCCGGCCAAGCTGGAAGAGGGCGCTGCGGAAGATAAGCCCGCCGCCAAGAAGAAAGCCGCCAAGGCGGAGAAGTAAGTTAGCAAGGCGGACCAAAGTCGTTATACCTGACGGCCGGGGCGAGGGCCCCGGCCAGGCGGCGAAAACAGCAAGTTAAGGACCTGACTATGGACATGATCTCGGAAGCCAAGAACTTCTTCAACGTCGGCGGCAAGACCAAGAAACGCGCCAAGGAACTCAACTACGGGGCTTTTAACGGCATAAAGATAGGCCTGGCCAGCCCCGGCAAGATCCGCAACTGGTCCTTTGGCGAAGTAAAGAAACCCGAAACCATCAACTACCGCACGCTCAAGCCCGAGCGCGACGGCCTGCTGTGCGAAAGGATCTTCGGCCCCTCCAAGGACTACGAGTGCGCCTGCGGTAAATACCGCTGGGTGAAGTTCAAGGGCGTGGTCTGCGACCGCTGCGGCGTGGAAGTCACCGAAGCGAAAGTCCGCCGCGAGCGCATGGGCCACATAGAACTGGCCTGCCCCGTGGCCCACATCTGGTTCCTGCGCAAGAGCCCCAGCCGCATAGGCATAATTTTAGACATGCGCCCCACCGACCTTGAGAAGGTGGTGTACTACGCCGCGTACGTGGTGCTGGAAGACACCAAGGACCCCGTGACCGGCCGCGTGGAATTCTCCCGCGGAGAAGTGTTCACCGAGAGCCAGCTGGCCGAGGTGCGCAAGAAGTATTCCAAGATAAAGGTAGGCATAGGCGCCAACGCCATCCAGAGCCTGCTCGAGAGCATCGACCTCAAGACCGAGATCGACCGCATCCAGAAAGAGCTGGTTACCATAAAGAACGACGCGGACCGCTCCAAGTGCATAAAGCGCCTCAAGATCCTCGAGGGTTTTATGGCGAGCAACAACCGCCCCGAGTGGATGATAATGACCGTGCTGCCCGTGCTGCCGCCGGACCTGCGCCCGCTGGTACCGCTGGAAGGCGGCCGCTTCGCCACGTCGGACCTTAACGACCTGTACCGCCGCATCATCAACCGCCACAACCGCCTTAAGCACATCGAGGCCCTGCGCGCCCCGCAGGTGATGATCTACAACGAAAAGCGCCTGCTGCAGGAAGCCGTGGACGCCCTTATAGAGAACGGCGCGCGCGGCAAGGTGGTGCTGGGTGCGGCCAACCGCCCGCTCAAGTCCATCTCGGACATCCTTAAAGGTAAGCAGGGCCGCTTCCGCCAGAACCTGCTGGGTAAGCGCGTGGACTATTCCGGCCGTTCCGTCATCGTCGTCGGCCCCAACCTCAAGCTGAACCAGTGCGGGCTGCCTAAAGAAATGGCGCTCGAGCTGTTCAAGCCCTTCGTGCTGGCCGAACTGATAAAGAAAGAGAACATCACCCTGAAAGTGGCCAAGAAGAAGATGGAGCATGCCGACAACGAGATCTGGGACATCCTGGAGCGCGTCACCAAGAAGCATCCCGTGATGCTGAACCGCGCCCCCACGCTGCACCGCCTCGGTATCCAGGCTTTCGAGCCCGTCCTCATCGAGGGTCTCGCCATCCAGCTGCACCCGCTGACCTGCGCGGCGTTCAACGCCGACTTCGACGGCGACCAGATGGCCGTGCATGTGCCGATCTCCCAGGAAGCGCAGATGGAAGCGCGCATGCTGATGATGGCCACCAACAACATCCTGTCGCCGGCCTCCGGCCGCCCCATAGCCAACCCCTCGCACGACATGGTGCTGGGCGTAAACTACATCACCAAGATAAAGATAGGCGAGCGCGGCGAGGGCAAGTTCTTTAACGATAAGGAAGAAGCCCTGACCGCCCACCAGCACGGCGCGGTGGACCTGCACGCCAAAATAAAAGTGCGCGGCCACAACGACGTCACCCACGAGTCCATGGACTACGATGCCGACGCCAAGGCCTGGAAGAAGCCGGTGGACTGGAAGGACTACGTCACCGTCGGCCGCCTGATCTTCTTCGACATCCTGCCCGCCAAGCAGGACTGGAAGAAGTACAACAAGGCCGTCAGCAAGAAGGACCTGTCCAACCTCGTCGACGAATGCTTTAAGAACCCCGAGATAGGGCACCACGAGACCGTGCTGCTGCTGGACCGCCTGATGGACCTGGGCTTCCACTACTGCACCCTGTCGGGCCTGAGCATTTCCATAGCCGACATGAGCGTGCCCGAAGCCAAGGCCGACCTGATAGCCAAGGCGCAGAAGCAGGTGCGCGACATAGAAGGCCAGGCTTCCGACGGTATCATAACCGAGAACGAGCGCTACAACAAGATCATCGACATCTGGACCAAGGTCACGGACCGCGTGGCCGACATGATGAACGAGGAGATGCAGAAGCAGGAAAAGCGCGTGTACAGCGCCAAAGAGCCCCGCTTCAACTCCGTGTTCATGATGGCCGACTCCGGCGCCCGCGGTAACCGCCAGCAGGTAAAGCAGCTGGCCGGTATGCGCGGTCTTATGGCCAAGCCCCAGAAAAAGCTGACCGGCGGTAAAGGCGAGATCATCGAGAACCCCATTCTCTCCAACTTCCGCGAAGGCCTGACCGTACTGGAGTACTTCATCTCCACGCACGGCGGACGCAAAGGTCTGTCCGACACCGCCCTCAAGACCGCCGACGCCGGTTACCTTACCCGCCGTCTGGTGGACGTGGCGCACAACGTGGTGATAACGCAGGAAAACTGCGGCACCATCAACGGCGTGGAACTGAAGGCCCTGGTGAGCGGCGAAGAGGTCATCGAGCCCCTGAGCGACCGTATCACCGGCCGCGTGGTGCTCGAGGATGTGAAATTCACCGACGAGGACGGCAAGAGCAAAACCATAGTGAAAGCCGGCGAGATGGTGACCCCCGAGCAGGCCCGCGAAGTGGAAAAGCGGGGCGTGGAGAGCGTGTTCGCGCGCTCCGTGCTTACCTGCGAAGCCGAAACCGGCATCTGCGCCAAGTGCTACGGCCAGAACCTGGCTACCGGCTACCAGGTGGAAGCCGGCGAGGCCGTGGGCATTATCGCCGCGCAGTCCATCGGCGAACCCGGCACGCAGCTGACCCTGCGGACGTTCCACATCGGCGGTACCGCCAGCCGCGTACTTGAAAACAACGAAGCCCGCGCCAAGAACAAGGGTAAAGTAGAGTTCAAGAACCTGCGCACCGTGAAGAACTCCGAGGGCCACGAGCTGTGCATCAGCCGCGGCGCCATCATAACGGTGAAATACGCCGAGCCCAAAAAGTTCCCCGCCGAGGACATAAAGGTGCAGTACGGCGCCCGCATCCACCTAACCGACAAGGCCGAAGTGGAAGGGCCGTCCGGCAAGAACAAGAACGACGGCACGCTGATAGCCGAGTGGAACCCCCATACGCTGCCCATTATCGCCGAGCACGACGGTAAAGCCAAGCACCTGGACATCAAGGAAGGTGTGACGCTGCACAAGGAGCGCGACAAGGTCACCGGCATCATCGAGAGCAAGATCATCGAGCACCGCGGCACCAAGCGCAACCCGCGCATAGTCATAGAGGACGGCAGCCGCATAGTGGGCAGCCACACGCTGCCCACCGACACCATCCTCACCGTGGAACACGGCGAGGACGTGAAGCAGGGCGACGTTATAGCCAAGATCCACCGCGACACTTCCAAGACCAAGGACATCACGGGCGGTCTGCCCCGCGTGGCCGAGCTCTTCGAAGTGCGCCGCCCCAAGAACGCCGCCATCATCACCAAGATAGAAGGCCTTGTGAGCCTGGGCACCACCGCCAAGGGCCTGGTTGAGGTTTCCGTGAAGAACGAGGAGACCGGCCAGGTGGAGGCGTACGCCATACCTTACGGCAAGCACCTGGTAGTCTACGAAGGCGACCGCGTGGCCGTGGGCGAGGCGCTCACCGACGGCGCCGTGGACATGCACGACCTGCTGGCCGCCAAAGACGTGAAGGAAGTTCAGAACTACATCGTCGAGGCCATCCAGGAAGTGTACCGTCTGCAGGGCGTTAACATCAACGACAAGTACATAGAGATCATAGTACGCCAGATGCTCTCCAACGTGAAAGTGACCGAACCGGGCGGTACCTCCCTCTTAAAGGGCGAGATCGTTCACAAGGGCGCTTTCAAGGACGAGAACAAGGACGCCGCCGCTACCGGCCACGAACCCGCCAAGGCGGAGCCCGTGCTGCTCGGTATTTCCAAGGCGTCGCTCGCCAGCGAGTCCTTTATATCGGCCGCCAGCTTCCAGGAAACCACCCGGGTGCTGACGGACGCGGCCACCACCAACAAGGTGGACCATTTAAAAGGCCTCAAGGAAAATGTTATAATAGGACATCTGGTTCCCGCGGGCAGTGGTTTTGCCACTCTTAAGCTCGCTGAAGAAGAGGAAAAGAAATAAGGAGGCAGTAACCGGGAGGGGAGACCCTTTCCGGTGTTTATATGTCTACGATAAACCAGCTTATACGGCACGGCCGCACCAAGGCGCGGAAGTTCAGCAAGGCTCCCGCCCTTAACGGTTGCCCGCAGCGCCGCGGCGTCTGCACCCGCGTTTACACCACGACGCCCAAAAAGCCCAATTCGGCCCTCCGCAAGGTGGCCCGCGTGAAGCTGACCTCCAAACAGGAGATCACCGCCTACATTCCCGGCGTCGGTCATAACCTGCAGGAACACTCCATAGTGATGGTGCGCGGAGGCCGCGTGAAGGACCTTCCCGGCGTGCGCTACCACATAGTGCGCGGCGCGCTGGACGCTTCCGGCGTGGAAGGCCGCCAGCAGAGCCGCTCCTGCTACGGAGCCAAGCGCCCGAAGGGCGAAAAGAAACCCGGCCGCAAAGGCGCGGAAGCCGGCAAATAAATTATACGACCGGGCCGGGACTTAAAAGTCCCGCCCGGTCCTATTAACACAATAAGGACTGGACAACTACTATGCCTAGAAAAGGTTTAAAACCCCGCGAACGCCGTGCAGCCCCTCCGCCGGAGTTCAAATATAATTCCGTGCTCGTCGCGAGGATGATCAACAGGATCAACTTCCAGGGCAAGAAGATAGTGGGCGAGCGCCTGATGTACGGCGCCCTCGACATTATCGCCGATAAGACCAAGGAAGACGCGCTGATGGTGTTCACCAAAGCCATAGAGAACGTCCGGCCCCTGCTGGAAGTAAAGGCCCGCCGCGTGGGCGGCGCCAACTACCAGGTGCCCATAGAAGTGCGCCCCGCGCGCTCCTCTACGCTGGCCATGCGCTGGATACTGGGCGCCGCGCGCGACCGCAAAGGCCGCCCCATGGCCGAGCACCTGGCCGAAGAAATTCTCCTCGCTTACAAGAAAGAAGGCGCGGCCTTCAAGAAGCGCGAAGACACGCACCGCATGGCCGAAGCCAACAGGGCTTTTGCCCACTACCGCTGGTAAAACCGGCGGGAGACACTATAGGGGACGGGTGGTAGTTTAGAACGCAAGGAAGGACGACATGGCAGAACTCGACTTACGCAAAGTACGCAACACCGGAATTATAGCCCACATCGACGCGGGCAAAACCACCACCACGGAGCGTATCCTTTATTACACCGGCAAGTCCCATAAGATAGGCGAGGTGCACGACGGCACCACCACCACCGACTGGATGCCCCAGGAGCGCGAGCGCGGTATAACCATCACCGCCGCCGCCATCTCCACCCAGTGGCAGGGTCATACCGTAAACATTATCGACACCCCCGGCCACGTTGACTTTACCGCCGAAGTGGAGCGCTCGCTGCGCGTGCTCGACGGCGCGGTAACCGTGTTCGACGGCGTGCAGGGCGTGGAGCCCCAGAGCGAGACCGTGTGGCGCCAGGCCGACAAGTACCACGTGCCCCGCGTGGCCTACGTCAACAAGATGGACCGCATAGGCGCCGACTTCTACATGAGCGCCAATTCCATAGTGGAAAAACTGGGCGCCAATGCCGCCCCCATACAGCTGCCCATCGGCGTGACCGAGACCTACAAGGGCCTGGTGGACCTGATCAAGATGAAGGCCCTGATCTGGGTGGGCGACGACCTGGGCGCGCACTTCGACGAAGTGGAGATCCCCGCCGATATGGTGGAGGAGTCCAAGAAGTGGCGCGAGAACATGATAGAGAAGCTGGCCGACGTGGACGACAAGATAGCCGAGAAGTTCATAAACGGGGAAACCAATTTCTCCGTGGAAGAACTGAAGGCCGCCATCCGCCGCGCCACCCTTACCAACAAGTTCTTCCCCGTGCTGTGCGGCTCGTCCTACAAGAACAAGGGCGTGCAGCCCATGCTGGACGCCGTTATAGACTTCCTGCCCAGCCCCCTGGACATCCCGCCGCTTACGTGCAAACACGCCCACACCGGCGAGGACGTTGTCCGCAAGCCCGACCCCAAGGACCCTTTCTGCGCGCTGCTGTTCAAGATCCAGCCGGACCCGTTCGTGGGCAAGCTGACGTTCTTCCGCGTGTATTCCGGCACCCTTAAGCCCGGCGACACCGTGTACTTCGGCCGCAAGAAGAACACCGAGCGCATCGGCCGTATCCTGCGGATGCACGCCAACAAGCGCGAAGAGATCAAAGAGATCGGCGCCGGCGACATCGCCGCCACCGTGGCCATAAAGAGCGCCACCGTGGGCGAGACCATCTGCGATCCCGAGAATCCCGTGATCCTGGAAGGTATCACCTTCCCCGAGCCGGTCATCCAGATCTCCATCGAGCCCAAGTCCAAAGAGGACGAGCAGAAGATGGGCCTGGCCATGGGCCGCCTCGCCGAAGAGGACCAGACCTTCCGCATCAAGACCGACGAAGAGACCGGCCAGACCATCATCTCCGGCATGGGCGAACTCCACCTGGACATCATTGTGGACCGCCTCAAGCGCGAGTTCAACGTGCAGGCCAACGTGGGCCGCCCGCAGGTGGCTTTCCGCGAGTCCATCAAGAAAAAGGTGGAGCAGGAAGGCAAGTTCATCCGCCAGTCCGGCGGCCGCGGCCAGTACGGCCACGTGTGGCTCACCGTCGAGCCCCAGACCATGAACAAGGGCTTCGAGTTCATCGACAATATCAAGCAGGGCCGCATTCCCAAGGAATTCATCCCCGCCGTGGAAAAAGGCATCCGCGAGGCGCTGGACGCCGGCGTAATGGCCGGGTTCCCCGTGGTGGACGTGAAAGTGACGCTGTTCGACGGCTCCTTCCACGAAGTGGACTCCTCCGAAATAGCCTTCAAGATAGCCGGCGCCATGGCGTTCAAGGACGCCTGCCGCAAAGCCACCCCCTACCTGATGGAACCCATCATGAAGATCGAGGTGGTTACGCCGGAAGCCAACATGGGCGACGTTATAGGCGACCTGTCGAGCCGCCGCGCCAAGATAGCCGAAATGGGCAGCCGCGGCAACGCGCGCGCCGTGAAGGGCACCGTGCCCCTCTCTGAAATGTTCGGTTATTCCACCGCGGTGCGCTCCATCTCGCAGGGCCGGGCCTCCTTTACCATGGAGCCCAGCCACTACGAAGAGGTTCCGCCGAACATAGCCAAGACCGTAATCGAGTCCCGCGCGGCCGCGGCCGAGGCGAAGTAATTAAGATCTGTCCGCCGGTCGGCAAAACCGGCGGGTTGAAAGCAAGCTAAACTTAGGAGATCACAATGGCAAAAGCAAAGTTCGACCGCAGCAAGCCGCACGTCAACGTGGGCACCATCGGCCACGTAGACCACGGTAAATCCACTCTTACCACGGCGCTGGTGAAGGTGCAGTCCGAGAAAGGGCTGGCCAACCTTAAGTCCTACGCCGAAATAACGAAGGGCGGC
>JACRER010000074.1 GCA_016234365.1 Elusimicrobiota bacterium
CTCCAGCGTCTGCCCGGCGGCGAACATGCCGAACAGGAACAGCATAACGTCTTGGTCCACTGCGCCGAACGCCGCGCGCGGCGAAATATCCCCGGACAGCAGTACCGCCGCGGCGCCCGCGCACATCTCCTGCCAGATCTCCAGACGGAAGCGCCCCACTTGCCGCACGGCGATAAGCAGGAAGACCAAGAGCAAGGTTATTACGGGGAACATCAGCCGGCTTTTACGAGCGCCTCGTAGTCCTCCGGAGTGTCGAAGTCCCTGATTATCTCCGGGTCTTTGACCTCCAGGTCGGCGGCCTGCACGGAGGAGTGGTGGGTGACCCAGTGCAGGCCTTTCTCCGGCGGGGCTTCGAAACAAAGCGCTTTTGCCGCCGCCGGGAGGATGATAGGGTGGCCGCGCTTCAGTTTACCGTCGGCGGCGCGGAAAGTTTTGGGGATGACCAGGCTGTCCTTGCGTTCCGCCCAGAACGCGATTATCCGTTTATAAGTGTCGGCCGGCACGGTAGGCTGGTCGGCAAGGCAGACCATAAAACCCTCCGCACCGGAGGAGGCCTCGGCAAGGCCCACCTTCAGCGAGGAAAGCTGCCCGTGCTCGGGCTTAAGGTTAACCGCCACCTTCTCCCCGGCGGGCTGCCAGGCGGCAAGGATCTCCGCGGAGTCGCGGCCAAGCACCACCACCCGGTCTTCCACTCCGGCCTTGCGCAGCGCAGCGCAGACGTGTTCTATGAAAGGCAGGCCCCGCCATTGCAGCAGGGCTTTGGGTTTCCCCATCCGGGAAGATCCCCCGGCGGCCAGTATAACGGCTGAAAGCATATCCCGCCCCGACTTCTAGTCGCCGAAACTTATGCCCAGGTCGCGGCCGGTAACGATGGTGTCACAGGCAGGCGGCACGGTCTTCATGCGGCTGGTAACCTCGTCGAGCGGCACGTAGCGCACCGTAGGGGGGTCCAGCGCCACCATCACGCCGCTTTTGCCCTCGTCCAGGGCGCGCACGGCGGCCGCGCCGAAGCGCAGCGAGATAAGGCGGTCGAAAGTGGTAGGGCTGCCGCCGCGCAGCAGGTGGCCCAGCACCACGGTGCGGCATTCCTTGCCCACCAGCGGCTCCAGTTCCCTGGCCACGCGCTCGCCTGCCCCGCCCAGTTTATCGGCCCGGCCCAGTTCTTTGCTTACCACGGAGACCTCGCCGCCTACGGGCTTGGCGCCCTCGGCCACCATTACTATGGCGTAATGCTTGCCGCGCTTGGGCAGTTTATGCAGGGCTTCCGCCACTTTTTTAATGTCGTAGGGGATCTCGGGGATGAGTATGGCGTCGGCGTTGCCGGAGATGCCGGAGTTCAGGGCTATCCAGCCGGCGTAGCGCCCCATCACCTCCACCACCATCACGCGCTGGTGCGCGCTGGCGGTGGAATGCAGGCGGTCCAGGCACTCGGTGGAGAAAGAGACGGCCGTGTCGAAGCCGAACGTGATCACGGTCTTATCCAGGTCGTTATCTATGGTTTTGGGCACGCCGATGACGCGCAGCCCCTTTTTAGCGAGGATATTGGCTATACCCAGCGAGCCGTCGCCGCCCAGCGCCACCAAGGCGTCTATCTTGTGCTCGTGAAATTCCTTCATGAGGTCGTCGGTGCGGTCCTTTTCGAACATCTTACCGTCGGGGCCCATGGTGGGGTAGCGGGCGGGGTTGCCTTTATTGGTAGTGCCCAGGATGGTGCCGCCCAAGTGCGTGATACCGCGCACCTTGCCGCGCGTCAGCGTAACCAGCCCGCCATCCGGGTATTCTTCCGGCTTCATCAGGCCGTTGTAGCCGTCGCGGATACCGACGACTTCGTAGCCTTTATGGAGCGCCGAAACCACCACCGCCCGGATCACGGCGTTAAGGCCCGGCGCGTCGCCGCCGCCGGTGTTGATGGCTATTCTTTTTATTTTCCCGTTATGTCCCATGTCTCCCCCTCCGGCTCAGCAGCCGGCCTTGCGGTACAGCGAAGCGGCGGCCTTATTGGCCCGCTCGGCCAGTTTAAATTCGTCCACCTGCGTCAGGCGCCCGTTCTTAACCACCACCCGGCCGTTGACCACGGTATACTTGGTGCGGTGCGAGGCGCCGCAGAACAGCAGCGACGCCAGCGGGTCGGACTTGGAACCAGCGAAATCCAGGCCGCTCACGTCGAAGATGGCCAAGTCGGCGGCTTTGCCCGGCTCTATCGAGCCGATATCTTTGCGGCCCAGCACGGCGGCGCCGCCGCGGGTGGCAATACGGATAGCTTCGCGGGCCGGCATGGCTTTTACGCCGGTGCCCACGCGGTGCACCAGCATGCACTGGCGCACCTCGCCCAGCATGTCGCAGGAATCGTTGGAAGCCGAGCCGTCCACGCCCAGACCCACGGGCACTTTGTGCCTGAGGAACATCGGCACCGGGGCTATGCCGGAACCCAGCCGCAGGTTGGAACACGGGCAGTGGGCCACGCCGGTATGCGTGCGGCCCATCTTCCTGGCCTCGGCCTCGTTGATGTAGACGCAGTGGGCGAACCAGGCGTTGCCCTCTTCCACCCAGCCCACGCTCTCCATATATTCGAGCGGGCGCATCCTGAAAAGTTTTTTACAGAAAGCTTCCTCGTCCTTAGTCTCGGCGAGATGGGTGTGCATGCGCACGCCCCATTTTTTAGCCATCTCCGCAGTGATCTTGAGCAGTTCGGTGGTTACGGAGAACGGCGAGCAGGGCGCCATGGCCACGTTGGTCATGGCGAACTTTTCCCGGCCATGGAATTTGTTTATCAGCCGCTCGCAGTCCTTCAGGATAAAATCTTCCTTCTGGACTACGCTGTCCGGCGGCAGGCCGCCCTTGGAGCGCCCGCGCGACATGGATCCGCGCGTGGCGGTAAAGCGCATGCCGATCTCGCGGGCGGCGGCTATCTGCGTGTCTATAAAGAAGCCGCTGTCCTTCTTCGGGAACAGGTAAAGATGGTCGGAGCTGGTGGTGCAGCCGGTCAGCAGCAGCTCGCCCAGGCCCACCTGAGTGCTGGCGTAGACGGCCTCGGGATTTATGTGCTTCCAGATATCGTAGAGATAGATAAGCCAGTCGAAAAGTTCCGCGTCCTGCACCTTGGGCAGGTTGCGCGTCAGCGTCTGGTACAGGTGATGGTGCGTGTTCACGAAGCCGGGCAGCACCACGCAGCCTTTAGCGTCTATGACGGTATCGGCCTTCACTTTAAGGCCTTTGCCCACTTTCTTTATCTCCGGGCCCTCTATATAAACGTCGCCGCCGCCGATCTCGCGGCCGGCGTCGTCCATGGTTGCCAGCACGAGCGCGTTCTTGATCAGCAGTGTCCTTGGTGTCATAGCGTCTCCGTCAAAGGTTCTTCAATTAAAAATATTATAGTAAAATAAATTTTAACGAATCCGTCCGCACCGTGTTTTTGGAGAAACCATGAAGAACAAGATAACTTTCCTGACCGACGCCCAGCTTAAATGCGAGGCGGAGCGCTGCCTCTACTGCGAGGACAAACCCTGCCAGAAGGCCTGCCCGGCCGACTGTTCCCCCGCCGATTTCATCATGGCCGTGCGCCAAATGGCGGATTCGGATTTTAAACGCTCGGCCGCCCTCATAATGGGCCACAACACTTTCGGAGGCGTCTGCGGCGCGGTCTGCCCCGACTGGTTCTGCGTGAAGGCCTGCTCGCGCAAGCTCTTCGACAACCCCATCAATATCCCCGCCGTGCAGGCGGCCGTGGTGCAGAAGGCCAAGGAACTGGGCGTGATGCCCGAGTTCAAGCAGGCCGAACCCAACGGCAAAAAGGCAGCCGTAGTCGGCGCCGGCCCCGCGGGCTTCGCGGCGGCGGGCACGCTGGCCCAGCTGGGCTACAAGGTGGACATGTTCGAAAAGGACAAGGTCGCCGGCGGCGCCTGCAACCTTATCCCGGATAAACGCTTTCCCAAAGAAGTGATGCGGACGGAAATAGCCTGGGTAAAGACCCTCGGGGACATTTCCATAAAGACCGGTTCGGCCGTAAAAGAGCCCGCCTCCCTGCTGGGCAAGTACGACGCGGTGATAGTCACCGCCGGCGTGGAAGAGCAGCTGAAGCTTAAGATAGAGGGCGAGGCCCTGGGCGTGGAAGGCCTGGAATACCTGCGCAATTGGGCCAAATACAAAGTCAAGGGCAAGAACGTGGCCGTGATAGGCGGCGGCGCCGTGGCCGCGGACTGCGCCATGAAAGCGCTGCAACTGGGCGCGGCCCGCGCGGAGATATTCACCCGCAAGAACATAGGAGACATACAGCTGCCCGAGCATGAACTGCGCGATATCCTGAAGGCCGGCATCAATATAAACGGCCGCTCGCGCATCACCGCCATCCATAAAGGCGGCGGCATCGAGATAGTCCGCCTCGACGACAAGTCCAAAGATATCCCGGGCACGGAACAGGCCCGCACGGATATCCAGTTCACC
>JACRER010000075.1 GCA_016234365.1 Elusimicrobiota bacterium
ATAGAGTAAGGCATTGGCGCATTACCGGGACTTCCCGGCATGTTTCCAACGCCTTCTCATCAAACCGTGCTTGTGGTTTTCCCACACACGGCTTTCCAAGAACGTTAGCCGAAAGTTCTTCATCAGGTCTGCCAAGCCGGTTTCGGTCTTCCCGCGACACGATAGTCGTAGTACAGGCCGAGCGTTCCGTAAAAGAAGTTGCTGTCCAATTTCTTCCAGCCATAACCGTGCCTCTTTTGTTTCCGGCGCATATAGCGCCTTACCCTGCACAGTACAAAGTTCCGAACTTTGTTCAATGCCCTTCCGGAATGTCCGATCCTGAAGTAGTTGACCCACCCTCTTACGACGGGGTTAACGTCTTCCATTATCACCTCCCCCACCTTCTTCTGCACCCAGGGGCCGGTGATTTGCCGGACTTTCTCCCGCAACGACAGCTGCGCTTTGCGCGATGGAAGCACCAGGGCAAACCACCGTCCCGTCCTCGGGTTTTTCTTCTTGCCGAAGTTGAACCCGAGAAAGTCGAAGGTCTCTGCCTGTGCGTCCACAACGCGGGTCTTCACGGGATGGGGCTTGAGGCCCATGCCTTGCAGAATCCCCATCAGTACTTCATAGGGTTCCTGCGGGCTCTTATCCGTGAGAATCACCAAGTCGTCGGCGTATCTTACCAGATGGGCGTTACAGCCTTCCCGCTCGGACATATGCTTTACTTTCCACGCACGGTCCAGCCCGTCCAGATAGATATTCGCCAGTAGCGGCGAGATAACCCCGCCCTGCGGCGTGCCGGTCACTGTGGAGCGTATACTGCCGTCTTCCATCACCCCGCACTTGAGCCATTGGCGTATCAGCCGCAGTATCGCGCCGTCGCTGATTCTCGCGGCCACCGCTTCAATAAGCCCGTCGTGCGGAATGCTTCCGAAGCAGTCCACTATATCCGCCTCCACTACGTTGACCAGCCCCCAGTTCAGGAGCATCTCCACCTCTTTCACCGCCTGATGGCACCCGCGTCCGGGCCTGAACCCAAAGGAAACCTTGGAAAAGTGGACCTCGAATATAGGTTCCACGACGAGTTTCACCGCTTGCTGCACCACACGGTCCTTCACCGTCGGAATCCCCAGAGGCCTTCTCCCGCCGCTCCCTTTAGGTATGTAGACCCTTCGCAACGGTTCGGGGCGGTAAGATTTCAACCGCAGTTCTTCGGCGAGGTCTTCGAGGAACTCCTCCACCCCGCAGGCCTCTATGCCCCGGATGGTCTCCCCGTCCACACCCGCCGTACCGCGATTCATCCGCACCCTCCGCCACGCTTCGCAAAGCACGTCCATCCGGTACACCTTGTCGTACAGGCCATGGAAACGCCTCGCAGTCTCTGACTTACTCTTTCCAGCCAGCGCACGCTGAAGTTCCAGAACGGTATTTGAAGTTGTTAGGCTCATAGCCAATCTTCTGTCCTTCGCTTCCTGCGTACGCTCCGTTCAGGTCAAGCCCCTTCGCTGGCAGGAGTTATTCAGTCTCCTGCGTCGCCGCTACTATGGGCTTGTCTGACTCCCGCGGGGCCGGTCCGCCACTTCACTGCCTAAGCTTATAGGCGCACCTCTCTGGCCCTGCGGGTCTCCCAAGTTCCGCAACATCGCCTTCCGGGCGTGTCGTCCCTGATACCCCGGCGGAGGTCTCCGCCATCCTGGCTCGTAACGGAGACTGCTGGCTTCCCCCGTCAGCTACGGGGTCGCCCTCCGCGTTTTCGCGTTTACGGGGCTACACCTGGGTTCACACACGTTACGACCCGCCCTTTCGCGTCGGCCCCTTACAGGACCTTTGTCGAGCCGCTTAGAAAGTAGGGATTGCTCCCTCTCCCCGGCTCCCTGCTACCAGGCCGCCAAGTCTTGCCTGGGCCGGCACCTTTCAGCCGGCTGGTTATGTCGCAGCTTCTTGGCACTCAGCGTACCACGGCGAATTTCCTCTTCTCGCCTTCGGTCTCCCCGCTCAGGTCGTGCTTAAGCGTCAAAGTGTAGAAATACACGCCGCTGGCCGGCGCGCCGCCGGTGAAATCCCAGCGGTATTCGAAGATGCCGTTGCCTGGCACGGCTCCTTCGGCGGTCTTTACCAGCGTACCGTCCACCGCGTAGACCGCCAGCCGCGCGCGGGCAGGCGCCACGGAGGTCTCGGCGTGGAAAATGGCGTACGCCCGGGAGGGGTTAGGGTAAGCGTAGACCGTGCCTGGCTTGAGCAGCGCGCCGAGCGGCTTTATATCCAGCGCCTGCCCCGGCGCCAGCTTCAGGTCGAAAGTCTTCCAGGCGCCGTCTTCCCCGCAGACGCGCAGTGTATACTTTCCCGGCAGCAGGTTGCGGATGGCAAAGCGCCCCGCCGCGTCGGGGGCGGCGGCGGCTACGAGCCGGCTTCCCTGCCACAACTGGGCCCGCGGCGCCGCGGCGGCGGGAACAAAACCGGAGGGGTGCGACAATGGCAAAGTCCCGGTAACGCTGGCCAGCTGGAAATCCACCGAGAGCACGAAGTTGGCGTCCGCGTATCCCATGGGGATAAGGTCCTTGGCGATAGAGCTGGCGAACCCGTCCTGTATCCAGGTCGCCTGTATGCGGTAAAAGCCGTCGGCAAGGCCGGCCAGGGTAAAGCCGCCCAGCCCGTCGTCCTGCGTATAGGCCGTGGCGGACGGGACGCCGTCTCCGGAGATAGCCTCCACGAGCACTCCGGTAACACCGGTACCGCCAGGGGTCTTTACCGTACCGGAGATCATGTCGTTCAGGCTTTCCCCGGACAGCGTGGAACCCACCGGGCTCATGGCAGACCAGAGGTCCGCGTCGTCCTTGGTCCAGAGCGCCAGGTAATATGTGGTCTCCGGGGCGAGGCCGGCGATGGTATAGTACCTGGTCGTACCGGGCAGGACCATAGCCGTGGAGATGGAAACCTGCGCCGCCTGAGTGGAAAACGCGGCGCCGGGCCAGGTGGCGTACTGCACCGCGAACTGGCCATAAGTCAGGGCCAGCTGGCCGCCGTCGTCCCCCGGGAATACCCAGGCCAGGCTTATCCTGCCGGGAGCGGTGCCGGTAGACGGCCTGAAAACGGCGGCAGGTTCCGGAGCTTGCGTATCTCGCCAGGTTATGGTGGACCCGGCCGCGCCAAACGGCGAAGTGTTCGCGGGAGCTGCGGCGTCCCGGGCGACCGCGGCCGTAAAATAATCCTGCCCGTTGGCCAGGGCCCCGCGCAGCAGCGCGTCAGGGGCAAACCCCCAGGCCGCCCCCGGGTTGGTGGCGCTGGCTATCGCCACATCCCCCCAGTTCCCGGCGGAAAAGTTCCACCATTTCCCGTCCGCGTTGCGCCGCACGTAAACGTCCACCGCCGCCAGCCCTGCCCCGCCGGTATCCGCCGCCGTGCCGGAAACCTCGTCGAAAGCATAGACGCTGGAAGGGCTGATGGGCGTGGAGATCCAGACCGTCGGAGCGGCCTGGTCCAGCCGGAAGAGGGTATTGGGATAAGGCGAGGCCGTGACGAAAGCGTTGATATCCGTAGCCCGCGCGAATACCTTGTACTGCGTCCCCGCCGCGAACGGCACCGTGGAAGCGTTGTAGGACCAGGCCGCCAGCCCCGGCGCGCCCAGCCACACCTGCGACGCCGACGCGAAGGCCGTGCCGTCGTAATAGAGGCTGCCGGTCTGCTCCTGTATCGAAACCTGGTTGGAGACTACCGCCGCGGCCTCGTTCATTTTGACGGAGGTGCCGGTTATAGCCGTGACCGTAGACACATAGGAGGAAGCCGGGGAGGTGATGGTAACCGCCGGGCCAACCGTGTTCTTGAGCAGCTTGAAAACGTCGGCCACCGTGCGGGCGTTCCCCGCGGCGTCCGTGGCCCGAACGCTGATGTAATTGGTAACGCCGTCGGCCAGCGCGGCAAAGTTCACCCCCCAGAGCGCGGTGAAGGATTGCGCCGGGGAAAACCCGGCTACCGGGGTCCAGTCCAGCACGTTGGCCCCGGCGGTATTGGGCTGGTTGGCGGCGCTGTACTGCAGCTGCGCCAGCCCCGCAAGCGCGTCGTTAAAATCCACGTCGAACACCGCGCCCGGGTCCGAGGAAAGCCAGCCCGCCGGGGAAACGGCGTTGTTAACTACCGACGGCGGGGTGGTATCCCGTTTCACATAGAACGCGTCCTGGTAGACGGTTACGTTGGGCGTGCCCGCCAGGTCGTAGACGCGCAGCGAAACGTAGCTGGTCACGTTCTCCTGGATGGCGTCGAAGACCGGCTGCGGCAGCGGCCAGTCCGTGCTGTAGGTATCGGAATTTATGCCGGTCACGGCGTCTGTCCAGTCAGATACCAGCGTGCCGCTGAACCCCGGCCCGGTGGTTACCTTCACCTGGAACCTGTCCAGGCCGGAACCCAGGTCGGAGAAATGGACCATATAGCCGCCGCTTGAGGAACCGCGCCAGGTGGCGTCTCCGCCCTGCAGGTCTATAACTGACGGCGGCGTGGTGTCCGCCCCGGCAAGCGTGGTCGCGGTACCCAGCGGCAGCCACGCTCCGGCCCGGCGCAGCGAGTCGCGGGAACGCGCGCGGAAATAATACTGCCGGCCGGAATCCAGGGAGGAGATAGTGCGCGCGGGCCCCGTGAACCAGGCATTGGGCCCGTAGTCCCAGCCGCTGAAGTCCGACGCGGTGCTGGCCTGCACATAATACTCGGTATTGTTAGGGTTGCCGTTGGACGACCACTGGGCATCCGCCGAAGTTACCCCCTCGTTGAGGAGTCCGGGCGGGCTGGCCGCCGGAACCGCGGAATAGGTGGACGTGGCGGCGAAGACCACGAATTCCGTGCGCGTGCCGCCGCCGTTCACCGCGGCCGCCCTGAAGTAATGGGTGGTGTTGGGCCGCAGGCCGGCCGCCTCGTAGTAATTACCGGAAGTTATGGAGGAGTAATTCAGAGTGTCGAAGTTGTCGGTGGAGACGGCCAGGTCGTATACGGTGCCTGCGGGGTTGCCATTGTCGCTCCAGATAATGGACATCCCGGTGGAAGAAACCAGCGCGTAGATCTCCGAAGCCGGGGGATACGCCAGCGTGACGCTTGAGGCTGCCGCGGTATAGGCGCTTTCACGCCCGGCCCACCCCAGCGTCTTAACACGCAGATACCAGGTCGCATTAGGGTTGAGTCCGTCAAAAACCACGGCCGTCGCCGGGCCGCTGGACAGCATCGTGTTCAGCGTAAACCCCTCGTCCCTGGCGGCCTCGGCCTGGTACCAGGACCCGGGCGCGTTGCCGCCCGCCGCCCAGTGCGCGGCGAAGCTGGAGATATAGACCGCGTCGAGCAGCGGGGCTCCGGGAGCGCCCGGCAGCGTCAGCGTTGAAACCGGCACGGAATAGCCGCTGTCCGGTTCGGTCGAGACCTTGAGCTTGAAATAGTAGGTGGCGTTGGAGGTGAGGCCGCCAAAGGATTCTGCAAGGCTCCCGGCCGCCATAGCATAGCTGGAGGCCGTTACGGAAAAATCCGGGGCCGTGGAGAGAGCTACCCAAGGCGCCTCTGACGCGTTCTCGAGGGTCCAGGAGAAAGAAATGGAAGTTGAACCGGCGGAATCGACCTGCAAAGATGAGGGAGCGGCCGCACTGAGCCCCCCTCTGAAAAAAAGCGATAAAATGGCGAAAAGCCAGGCCTTTTTCATTCCCGGCTGATATTATAATTAATTAATTAGGGCGGGGTAAGGTGACTTAGGGCACTTTTATCCAAAGTCACGCGGTTCAATACCCAAGTTCCTCGTTCACAAGCAGGACCAGAACGTCGCTTTGGGACGGCTTTTTCCAGAGCAGCGTGACCGCGTTGCAGATGCGCGCCGGGGAGGCGCAATCCTCGCAGCGCCCGGTACGGACGCAGGGATTGTCTTTTTTAAGGCGGAGGTTGTTGGCTATGGCGGCCACGTTGCGCGCCCGCCACAGGCCCGCCTCCTGGTCGCGGGCCAGTTTATTCACTCCGGCTATCAGGACTATTTTCCGCGGCCCGTAAATAACGGCCGCACCCCTGTTGCCGTTGGCGTCCACGAAGACCAGTTTTCCGTCGAGAGTTACCGCCTGCGGCGAGGCCAGGTAGAGGTCCGCCGCCTGGGCGGCCAGCCAGACCTCGCGGCGCTCTTGCGGCGCCATGCCCGGCTTATGCGTAACTACCGCGCAGCCGGCGGCGGCGAGTTTACCGGGGAGGCCGAGCGCTTCCACGGTCATGGAGCCGCCGAGGCCCACCCGTTTACCTCCGGCCGCCAGCGCCAGAACTGCGGCCGCGGCCCCCTCCCCCGTCGCGTGCACCTGGGCTTCAAAGCGGTTGCGGCGCAGCGCGGCGGCGGTATTTTCCAGCGTCTTCAGGTTAAAGGCGGTCTTGTTCGCGTCCATGCGTCCTACCTTATCAGCTTCCGGTAGCTGGCTATCTCCATGGGCTTCAGCGCTTTATCGCCGGGCGCGCGCAGCGCCAGGTTCACGGTGCCCTGCATTTTTGCGAGCGCCGCGTACTGCGCCTCGTTGGGATTCACGAGCAGCACTATGGTGCCTTTGCGCGCGCTGACCCCGGCCACTTTCACGTTCTGCAGCAGGGTCGCGGCGATCTTCTCTTTCTTATCGTCTTTCATGACCGCTTCGAAGACGCTTATCACGTCCACGGAGTCGCCTTTCTTTACCCAGGCCAGCTGGTTCGGGGACAGTTCAAGGATTATCCCCCTGTACCCGTCCGCTATTTCCGCACGGCGGTGAGCCTGCTCCGCGCGCCCGTGCGTCATGGCCGCCGCGGCCGCGACGGCGATACCCGCTATCACCAATATTACGGTGCTGGTTTTCATAAGCCCTCCTTCAGATTAGCCGGCGCCGGCCCCGTACCAGGGCCTTCCAAGGCCCTGGCACTGAGCCGGTAAAGCAGTTGAGTGGCGGCGGCGGCGCCCGGGACGCTGGCGCCGAACGGGTTCTCGAATTTTTCAGTGAGCGCGGCGCGCCCGGGCGACCCCGCGGGGGGTTCACGACGGGCCGGCAAAAAGACCAGCAGCGCCGCTGCGGCCGCCAGGGCCGCGGCCGCGAACGCCACGGGCAGCGCCCGCCCCCTGGCGCTCACGCCGGCGGCGACGGCCGCGGCAAAGCCGGGCGCGGCGCTCAGCAACGGCGCGCCGGCCTCTTTCAGCGCCGCGCGCAGGGCCTGCTCACCGCGAATATCTTTTTCCTCGCTCATAACTTCCTCGCAGAAATATCCTTCGCCAGTCTGGCGTAAGCGTTGTGCAGGCGCGAGCGCACCGTGCCTACCGGCACCTGGAGCACGGCGGCTATCTCTTCGTAGGACAACTCTTCCCACTCCCGCAGGAGCAGCGCCGCCTTAAGCCTGTCCGGCAGCCTCCCTACGGCCGCCCTGACCGCCGCCCCGCGCTCCGCGGCCTCCAGGCCCTCGAGCAGGCCGGGCGCCCCGTCCGGGATATTCTCAAATTCCTCGTCGCCAAAAAGCAGACCCGCGCTCTCCGCCTTCTTGGCGATATAGTGCCGGAAATAACTCAGTCCGGTATTGCGGGCCACGGAAAAAAGCCAGGTCCTGAACAGCGACTCGCCCCTGAAGGAGGCGGCGCTCTTCCAGGCTGCCAGGAACGCTTCCTGGGCCATATCAGAGGCCTCCGCGGGAGGCAGCGAGAAATGCCAGGCCATGAAGGTAAGCACGCGGTCCTTATAGCGGTCCACGAGCTCGCCGAAGGCCCCGGTGTCCCCGGAAGCCGACGCCTTTATCAAGTTTTCGTCGCTGGCGTTATCCATAGTGTCCCGGTATTTAGTAACGCGGGAGCGGGAAAAAGTTCACTTCATTCTACAAAAGAAAGAGCGGGGCAGTTGCCCCGCTCTTGCGTGAAGATAGCAGCGTTTACGGCTGCGTTTTATCGATCAGTTGGCGGGTATAGTCCGAGGTCCAGCGGGCCTGGTCGGCGAACTGGCGGGCGTTGCGGGAGATGTCCATGGCGGTCCACTGTGAATTGTAGCCTATGACCTCCGGCTTGGCGGCGCGCACGGTCCATTCCAGGCGGCCGGCCGCGTCCTCTATTCCGGGCCAGGTCTCACGCAGTATCTCGCGGGCCATCACGTCTATGTCCCTGGCCTGTTTGTTAAGCCCGGCGTCCTTCTGCGCCAGCGTCAGCAGGTTCTGCACGTCGCGGGCGGCCTGCTGCATGGCGAAGAAGCGGTTGGACATGTCCATGCTCATCCTGCGCAGGTCGTTCTCGAAGAAGGCGTCGTGGTAGTTGATCTGGGAGATCTGCCGGGCGCGGCTTTCCAGGCGGTCCAGGTCGCTGCGCACCCAGGTCAGGTTGGTGCGAATCGTGTTAAGCTCGTTATAGGCCTGCTGGAACCTGTTCACCACGTCCTGCGGCACCTGCGCGGGTTCGGGCTGAGGAGCAGGAACGGGCGCGTCCGCTTTCACGCAAACGGAAGCGGCATCGAGGCGTTCAAGTTGAAAATCCGCGGCAAAGGCGGAAGGAATTGCGGCGAACACGGCCAAGGCGATAACGACTTTCTTCATTTTTTAACCCCTGTTTCACTCCAAGATGACCGACTATGTGATTATACGAGATATTCAGCGGCGCGGTAAGGGCCTTTTGCCCTATCGCGCCGAGGGCCTAAAGGCGAAACACCGTCAGAGAAAGCGGTTCAGCCTCAAAGGTGCCAGACACCGCCGCCCCCGGTTCTTTTACCGCGCCGGCCGCGTCAAAAGCCTTAACCCAACTGCCCTGCGGCAGCTGGAAAACGCGCACCGTCTTTTCCGGGTTTACCAGCACCAGGATGCGCTCCCAGCTGTCCCCGGCCTTGTCTGCGTAGAGCAGGTAGGCTATCGCCGGCGGCTCCACCTTGAGCCCCAACTCCTCGTAGAACTTCAGGTTCTCCCTTGCGGCGGCAGCGGTCTCCATGCGGAAAGCCGGGTGCGCCTTGCGCAGGGCTATCAGGTCGCGGTAATAGTTATAGACGGCGAGGTTCTCCTTCTTGCGCGTCCAGTCCAGGCGGTTTATCTCGTCGGGAAGATTATAGGAGTTCTCCTCCCCCTTCTTTGTGCGGAGGAACTCTTCTCCGGCGTGCAGGAACGGCACTCCCTGCGAAGTGAACACCAGAGCGTTGGCCAATTTATCCATGGCCACCTTGTTCGCCAGCGGTTCGTCCTTAACGGACATGTCGATGCGGTCCCACAGGGTGTGGTTGTCGTGGCAGGAAACGTAGTTCAGCGTCTCCAGCGGCCCGTCGGTAAAGTCGTCCACGGAACCGCGGATACCGCGCATCACGGCGTCGCGGTTGCGGGCGGCTTCCACGTAGCCCAGGTCGGCCAGCGAGAAAACGCTGCCCTTGATGGCGTCGCGGAAGTTGTCGTTAAAAACAGAGAACCCCTTGCCGCGCTGGCTGCCTTTCTTCACGCCGCGCGCCGGGGTGGCCCCCGCGGTCCACGGCTCGCCGTAGATGATCACGTCGGGTTTTATCTTGCGCAGTTCCTTCACCAGTTCGGCGGCGGCGTCCAGGTCTATCAGCCCCATCAGGTCGAAGCGGAAGCCGTCCACCTTATATTCCTTCACCCAGCGCGCCAGGCTGTCTATCAGGAACCGGCGGGCCATCGGCGCCTCGGTGCGGAACTCGTTGCCGCAGCCGGACCCGTTGGAATAACTCCCGTCGGGGTTCAGGCGGTAATAATAATCCATAGCCAGCGCGTTGAAGTTGTGGACCCGTTGCCGCGTCTCGGCCGTATGGTTGTAGACCACGTCCATTATAACCTTCAGGCCTTTTCGGTGGAAGGCGTCTATCATCAGTTTGGCCTCGCGCACGCGCGACAGGTCGTCGGTGCGCGTAGCGTAGGAACCCTCCGGCGAGTTGAAGTTGACCGGCATATAGCCCCAGTTGTAGGCCGTCGTGCTGTCCCCGTTCTCGAAGTCCTGGAACGGCAGGATATGCACGGCGTTCACGCCCAGCTCCGCTATATGGTCCAGACCGGTGGCTATCTCCGGGAATTTCGGGTGCCGGGTGCCCGCCTCGGCGGCGCCGAGGTATTTACCCTTCGCTTTCACTCCGGAGAACTCGTCCATGGTGAGGTCGCGCAGGTGCACTTCGTAGATCACGGTCTCGGAGAGCGGGAAAGCCGGCCCCGGGGCTACCGGGGTGGCGTCGGTCGCGGCCAGCGCGCGCCCGTCGTCCGCGGTAACGCAGCCGGCATACGGGTCCAATCCCTCATAAACCTTGCCGCCCTGCGCGACGCGCAGGCGGTAGGAGCTGCCAGGGAACGGCCCGCCAAAATCCTTCTCCCAGAGCCCCGCGTCCCCCTGTTCCATCGCGTAAACCCGCGGCTTGGGATTTTGCCCGTCGTATACCAGCACCTCGGCCTTTACCGCGGCAGGCGCGAAGATCCGCACCACCGCGGAAGCGCCGCGCGATACCAGCCCCATTTCCTGGCGGCTGGTGAAATCCGGCCCGTACACGGCGCCGCCAAGAGCCAGCGGGACCGGCTTGAAATCCCAAGAGTGCAGCAGGTAGGCGCCGGAATTGAGCCCTTTATAATCCGGGGTGCCCAGGCTGTCGAAGGTAAGGCGCGCCGCGCGGGAATAGGCGCCGCCTATGGGCTCGGCCTTTACGGGGTGGAACGCGTTTTCTCCGCGCGTCAGGTAAAAGCCCTGCCGCTCCACGTAGGCCATATCGAGCGGGCGCGTGAAAGCCACCCGGACGTCGCTGGTGCTGTCCAGATAGGCGCCGGTAATGGCGGTAGAGATTTGGGGCGGCTTTTTATACGCTTCTTTGTCCCCCTCGAGCAAATAGATATCCCCCGGCCGCGCCGCGTTCAGGTAACGGTCTGGTGCGTCTTTCTCGGCCCAGTTGCCGCGCCGCGGCAGCAGCCCGGTTTTCTTCCCCAGCAAGCCGGCCGCCGCCAAATCAAGTTCGAAGACGGCGCCAAAAGCGTCGGCCCCGGAGGGCGCCACGTCGAAACCGGGTTTGCGCTCCTCCTCATTCCAGACCCAGAGGTTCCAGCCGGCGTAATCTCCGGCCAGGCGGCTGTAGTGGAGAACGAGTTTTTCCGAGGCGGAAAGCTGCTGCGCCATGATCATAGCCCCCAACAGTAAGATGAAACGCTTCATGTTTTACCCCGCGCCGATATATTCGGAACCTATAAATTGTAAAATATCTTCCTATGCTACATACAGCGCTATTTTTACTCCTCGCCTCACACTCCCCGCTTTCAGCAGGCGTGCACGCTTCCACTGCGGCGCCCGCGGCGCTGGTCTCCTCCACCACTATCCGGCAACTGGTGACGGCAGACCGCCAGGTGCGCGGCATCCACCTTACCTGCTGGGGAGCCGGCTCGGCCAAAAGCCGGCGGGAACTGATAAAGAAGATCTCCGGCTCGGTCGTGAACACCGTGGTGATAGCCTTGAAGGAAACGGACGGTAAAGTTTACATCCCCGGCGTGGAAAAAGCCGTAAAGTTCGGCTCCCACGAGAACGCCATCGGCGACCCGGAAGCCATGTTGAAGGATTTCAAGGGCGCCGGCGTCTACACAGTGGCCCGCATAGTCGTTTTCAAGGACAAGATCCTGCCCAGGGCCCGCAAGGACCTGGCCGTACGCACCCCGTCGGGGGACCTGTGGCGCAGCCGCAACGGGGCCACCTGGGTGGACCCGTACAGCCGGGAAGTCTGGGACTATAACCTGGACATCGCCGAGCAGGCCGCCAAGCTGGGGTTCGACGAGATCCAGTTCGATTATATCCGCTATCCTTCCGAAGGTAACACTTCGCTCTGCCGCTATTCCAAGCCGCACAACCGGCACACGGCGACGCGCAACCTCGGGGACTTCCTGGACTATGCGCGCAAGCGCCTGGCCCCGTACAAAGTCAAGATCTCCGCCGACGTCTTCGGCCTGACCACCTCGGTTAAGGACGATATGGGCATCGGTCAGGACATCTCCACGCTGGCGGCCGGCGCTGACTACGTCTACCCGATGATGTACCCGTCGCATTACGCGCCCGGGGAATACAACCTGAAGAACCCCAACGCGAGCCCGTACAAGGTCATCAACCGGGGCCTCAGGGACGCGCTGGGCAAACTGGGGACCGATTACGCCAAACTGCGCCCCTACCTGCAGGATTTCTCGCTTGGGTGGCGCTACGGCGCGCCGGAAGTGCGCGCGCAGCTGCTGGCCGCGCGGCTTAACTACCTGGACAGCTGGGTGCTGTGGAACGCCGGCAACAAATACACCTGGGCTGCGCTCACGCCGCAGGCCTACCGCGCCTTCGTAGACCCGTCCTATAAGTAACAAGTAAGGACACCAAACAAAAAGGCCGGGAGCAGTCCCGGCCTTTTTTGCGTCCCAAAATGCGTCAGGGCAGTTTCACCAACTTGCGGTACTCCCCCTCCACGCCGAAGAACTGCGCGAACAGGCCGCCGATATCGGTGAGCCCTGGCAGCGTACCGGTCTTGAGCCCGCCCAGTTTACGGTCCGAACCCTTGCGGCACGCTATGAACGGCAGGGGCTCGTTGTTGTGGTAGCCGTAGTCCTCGCGGTGCAGCATGCCGTGGTCCGCCGTGATGGCCAGCAGGTCGCCCTTGGCCAGGTTCTTTTCTATCAGGGGCAGCGTGCGGTCTATCTCCTCCAGCGAGCGCAGGGCGCCTTCCACGTCGCGGGTATGGCCGTAAACGCTGTCGGTGTCCACCAGGTTAACGAAGATGAACGTGCCCTTGGGCCGGTATACGGTGTGCGCGGCCTGCAGCGCGTTCACGGTACCTTGGATGGTAAACGGGTTGGTATCCTTTTTCTTGGGGTGCACGAAGCGCAGCTTAAGCGCCGGGTCCAGGTAGACCTCGTGGTTAAGTTTTATTTTAGCGCGGTAGGTGGTGTTCACCAGGTCGCTGGTCTTGCCCACGGCCACGGTCCAGACGGAGTTGGCGTTCATCACGTCCACCAGCGTTTTCTGGCCGATAGGCAGCACCGCGTCGTGGCGGTTGCCGGTGCGGATGATCTCGCCCTGGGCGTTCCTTATATAGGAGCGCGCGATGGCGCGCGTTATGGGGATCTTCATCTCCATGGCCAGCGCGAACGCGATGTCCGCGATCTTGTGCTGCTCGGGCACGGGGATCACGGCCTCGTTCATGGCCAGCTGTATCAACGGGTCGCATTTGCTGGCGTAGGCTATCGGATGACCGGTGCGCTCGTGCTCCCTGGCGTTCAGCTCGATAGCCTCCATGCCGCCGGCCATTTTGTTAAAGAAGGTCTTGCGGCCGATGCGTTTTTCAAGCTCGGCGAGGTATTCGCTGCCGAAGCCGTTATCGAAGAGGTCGTAAGTCCGGTGGTCCACCACGCCCATCATCTCGCGGTGGCCTACCAGGCTGTCGGCGGTAGCCGAGACCTGCTTGACCGAGGCCGCGTAGGACTTGCCGGCGTATTTCCCGCCCAGGCGCTTGGCCAGCTCCGGCGGCAGCAGCTCACCCAGGCCCAGGCGGGCCAGGTTGGGCAGGCGCACCTTGCCGGGATATTTTGAAAGCAGGTATTCCAGCGTGGAAACGCCTACGGCGTCTATCACCAGCAGCACCCCGGTTTTCTGCGCGTGTTTCATATTCTCTCCGTCGGCCCGTCCTGGCGGCCGGCTCAAAAGTTGTAATATATTGTATTAACTTTTCCGCTACTGGGGAACCCTATGCGAAACCTCTTTTTTGCGCTCCTCCTTACTTTACCCGCCGCGGCCGGCGCCGCGGTACGCCACGACCTCAAGGCCTCGATAACCCCGGAAGCCGGGCTCCTGATGGCCGAAGACCGCCTTACCTTCGCGGCGCCGCGCAAGGAATTCATCTTCGCGCTGCACTCCGGCCTTTCTCCTTGGGCCAGCGCCGGCAGGCTCGAGCGCCTCTCGCCGGAGCAAGCCGCCGGTTTCGGCCTGGAGGTCTCCACTTCGGGGATCCTCGAAGCCTACCGCCTGACCCTGGATAAACCCGCCGCCGCGTTCACGCTGAGCTACGGCGGGCCCATAACCCACCCGCTGGACGAGACGGCCGAGGACTACGCGCGCAGTTTTTCCCAAACGCCCGGCCTTATCTCCCGGGACGGCTGCTACCTCTCCGGCGCCGCGGGCTGGTATCCGTATTTCGAAGGCGAACTGGTCTCCTTCCGCCTGGAAACCGCCCTGCCCGCCCCGTACACCGCGGTAGCCGGCGGCGCCCGCACAAAACACACGGCGCAGGCGACGGGCGATATTTCTGTCTGGGAAACCTCGCGCCCCCAGGACGACATCACGCTGGCCTGCGGCAAATACACGGAGTATTCCTCCCGCGAAGGCAACCGCGACTACTACGCCTTCCTGCGCGAACCCGACCGGGAGCTGGCCGATAAGTATCTCGGCGCGGCCGCCCGGTACACCAGCTTCTATTCGGAACTCCTCGGCAGCTACCCCTACGCCAAGTTCGCCCTCGTGGAGAATTTCTGGGAGACCGGCTACGGCCTCCCCTCCTTTACGCTGCTGGGCCCCAAGGTTATCCGCCTGCCGTTCATTCTTAATTCCTCTTACCCGCACGAGATCCTGCACAACTGGTGGGGCAACGGCGTTTTTGTGGACTACGCGTCCGGCAACTGGTGCGAGGGCCTTACGGCTTACCTGGCCGATTACCTGATAGCGGAAGCGCGGGGCAAAGGCCGCGACTACCGCATGACTACGCTGCAGAAGTACTCGGACTACGTCCGCGGCGGCGCCGATTTTCCCCTCACCGCCTTCCGCTCCCGCCATTCCTCCGCTTCCGAGGCTATCGGCTACGGCAAGTCCCTGCTGGTCTACCATATGCTGCGCCGCGCCCTCGGCGACGAGGGCTTTAAAAAAGGCCTGCGGGAATTCTACAAGGCGAACCTCGGGCGCAACGCGTCCTTCTCGGACCTGCGCGCCGCCTTCGAAAAAATCACCGGCGCGGGCAGGCTGGCGGCGTTCTTCTCCCAGTGGGCGGACCGCCCCGGCGCGCCGGAGCTGGAACTGGCCTCGGCGCGGGTCACCCGCGGCCTGGAGGGCTACGATCTGGAATTCCGCCTGAAACAGCGCCAGCCCGGCGCCGCGTACGGCCTGGACGTGCCGGTAGCCATCCGCCTGGAAGGCGCCGGCGAGCCGCGCATAAAGACCGTGCGCATGGATTCCGCCGACGAAACTTACCACTATTCCGCGCCCCTGCGCCCGCTGAAGCTGGAGATAGACCCGGAGTTCGACGTCTTCCGCAAACTCAGCCCGCTGGAAACCCCGCCCACCCTGTCGCGGCTGCTCGGGGCGGAAAAACCGCAGCTCTTGCTGCCGTCGGGCGACGCCGCGCAGCCCTGGCGCGGCCTGGCCGACGCCTGGACCAAGGATAAGGCCAACCTGCCCGAGCTCCTTGTCGACGCCTCCACTCCTTCGGCCGACGCCTCCTATTGGGTTCTCGGCGACGCCAACCGGCTTACCCCGGAATTCGAGAGCGCGCTGGAGGTCTACGGGGCCCGCTTCTCGCGGGATTTTGTGACGTTGGGCAACCGGCGCTTCGCGAGGGCGGGCAACACCTTCGTCTTCGCGGCCTTCAACCCGGCCAACCCCGGCTACTCGGCCGCGCTGGTGCTGTCCGGAGCGCCGGATAAACTGCCGCTGCTGGCGGTAAAGCTGCCGCATTACGGCAAGTACTCCTGGCTGGTCTTCGATGAGAACATGAATTCGTCCGCCACCGGCGTCTGGGAGGTTTCAAGCTCCCCCCTCTCCGCGGACCTTGGCGAAGGTACGCGCGCCGCCTCCGGCCGCTATCCGGACCGCGCCGCCCTGGCCCTGCTGCCGTCGGACTTTTCCTCGGCGCGGCTGGCGGCCGACTCAAAAAAACTGGCCGCGCTCCCCGGGGGCAGGGCCCCCGGCTCCGCCGGCCACGCGCAGGCCGCGGCGTTCCTCGCTTCAGAGTTTAAAAAGACCGGTCTTAAACCGTTCTTTTCCGGCGCATTCACCGCGCCTAACGCGCCCTCCGGGGCGCAGAACGTAGCCGGCCTGGTTGAGGGCACCTCCGAAAAAGACAAGTTCCTGCTGCTTTGCGCGCACTACGACCACCTGCCTGCCGCGGACGGCCAGGCCTTCCCGGGCGCGGACGACAACGCCTCCGGCGCGGCGCTGCTGCTGGAACTGGCCCGCTACTACGCCGCCCACCCGCAGCCGCGCAGCATCGTCTTCGCCGCTTTCGACGGAGAAGAGACGGGCCGCGCAGGCTCAAAAGCTTTCGTCTCCGCCCTACCTCCCTCCGTGAAGGCCGGCCTCAACGCGGCCCTCAACTTCGACACGGTTGGGCGGCTCGGCTCCGGCAAGGTGCTGGTGCTGGGGGCCTCCTCCTCTGACAAATGGGTGCATATTTTCCGCGGCGCCGG
Source organism: Elusimicrobiota bacterium (assembly GCA_016234365.1). Lineage (GTDB taxonomy): Bacteria > Elusimicrobiota > Elusimicrobia > Elusimicrobiales > UBA9959 > UBA9959. Next base: position 16,345 of record JACRER010000075.1, read on the forward strand.
CTTTGTAACCGGCACGGAGTACGACCTGGTGAAGGAGGACCTGGACTCCAGCGACCAGGGCAGTTTTATCGAAGCCGGTATCCCGGCGGTGCAGTTCTTCAGCGGCCCGAACGCCGACTACCACAAGCCGACGGACACCGCCGATAAACTGGACCCGCGCGGCATGGTGAAAGAGGCCGAGTTCGCCTCGGAAGCGATAGGTTATCTTGCGGGCACCGCGCAATTCATTACGCGCCCGGCCGGCGCCGCGCCGCCGCAGGGCGCCCCGGCGGCCGAACGCAGGGCCTCAACGGGGCTGGTGCCGGATTTCGCGTTCCAGGGGCCCGGGGTAAAAGCCCAGGACATTACTCCCGGCTCACCGCTGGCGGCCGCCGGCCTTAAAGGCGGCGACGTAATAACGGCGCTTAACGGCGAACCCACCCCCGACCTGAAAAGTTATTCTGCAACGCTGAAAAAGCTGAGCCCCGGCCAGAAAATAAGCGTAGCTTATCTTTCGGACGGGGCCCAGAAGGCGGCCGAGATAGAACTAGCCGGACGCTAGTAAAGAACATTTTGCGCCCGCAGCGGCGGGAATGCCCTCACACGCAAAACACCCCGTTCCCGAGCAACTTTTGCAGCGTTCTTGTAAGTTCCACAAAGCCGAACGGCTTGGGCAAGTTTGCGTCGAACCCACAGGCCTGTACCTGCGCAAAAGTCATATCCTCCGAGCGGGCGCTGGAAAGCACCAGCTTGGCGCCGGGGTCAAGTTCTCTTAGCCGGCGGGCGGTCTCCACCCCGCCCATACCGTTAAGCACTTCCAGGTCCAGGATCACCGCATCGAACGGCTCCCCGCCTATCAGCGCCAAAGAATACAGTTCAACTGTCCGCTCTCCGGTGGTCGAAGCGACAAAATCAAAATCCAAATACTTCAACATCCTTCCAACCACCGTCAGACAGCAGGCATCATCATCCATGACCAGGATCTTTTTATTGTTCATTCAAAGCCCATATAGCATCTTGAGCATATCACAGGGGGCGGAAGTTTTTTAAAATATCTCTTAACGTTATTTTCCTGCTTCACAAGTTCTTCCAATATTTATTGGCAAATGAGGACCACCCGTCCAGGCGTACCAGAATTACCGCCGTTATTAACACCCGGTGCAGCGCCTCCTACCCCGGAACCGCCATAATAATCGACATCCCCGCTGTTTGCCACCGCCGTGCCAGCCCCGGCCGTCAGCACCGTGTTACTGCCCGTAACATACCCGCTTCCGCCGCCGCCGCCGGCTGCGTCGTTGAGTTCGCAAGCACCACCGCCGCCGCCACCGCCGCCGTAGTAACCGCCGCCACCGCCGCCTCCCGCCGCGCCATTGGGCCCCGAACATGCGGTGGTTCCTCTATCTCCCCCGTTTCCGCCTCCGCCGGGGGAGCCTCCTCCTGAAGATGTTCCAACCGCAGTCCCTCCGGTCCCACCATGATAAGAGGTTCCAGCCGTGCCCGCATTTATCCCGGTTCCGCCCGCGCCTCCGGCTCCTGAAGTACCGGCGCCGCCACCTATACTGGTGCCTGACCCCCCGTTCGTTCCGGCAATACCGCTGGAACCTCCCCCCGCGCCGCCGGGGCCACCTGTAGTCGACCTTACAGCCCCGCCGCCGCCTCCACCAGCAGCTATTACAAGGGGCGTCGCGCTTCTGAAAAGTCCTGAATACCCACCACCACCGCCGCCTGCCGGCCCGAAATTAATGGAGACTAACCCTCCGATACCGCCGCCGCCGACAACAATGGTTAGTGTTTCGCTTGGAGTGACGGTTATAGTGCTTCTGGCGAACCCCCCGCCGCCGCCGGCGGCTCCGGGTTGACTTGTACTGGCGCCGCTTGAGCCGCCGCCGGCTCCCCAGGCTTTCACGATAAGCGAACTGCAGCCGCCTGGCACGGTAAAGGTATATGTTCCCGATGAGGAGTAGACCGGATAGAATAAAGACAGCATGCCTGGATTACCAGGGGTCCCCTCCGAGGTAGTTCCGGTTCCACCCAAGCCTGCGCTGGCAATATATTTGGCGTCTCCGGTATTTCCTGGAGTGGTCCCAGAGCCCGCTGATGTGGCAGTATTAGTTCCGGTAAGATATGCAGACCCACCACCGCCGCCACCGCCGGCCCCATCCGTTCCGCCGCCCACCCCAGCCTCTCCGCTGCCGCCGCCATAGTATCCGCCGCCGCCGCCGCCGCTGCCATTGCCTCCGCTTGACCAGCCGCCGGTTCCGCCGCCAGGTGCTCCGCCTGCCGCGCCGGCGCCGTAC
>JACRER010000077.1 GCA_016234365.1 Elusimicrobiota bacterium
CTGAAGGCCGGCATCAATATAAACGGCCGCTCGCGCATCACCGCCATCCATAAAGGCGGCGGCATCGAGATAGTCCGCCTCGACGACAAGTCCAAAGATATCCCGGGCACGGAACAGGCCCGCACGGATATCCAGTTCACCGTGCTGGCCATCAAGAACATCCCGGTCTTCGAGGACAAAAGGCAGAAAGGCGTATTCCTGGCCGGCGACTGCCGCAACGGGGCGGCCACCGTAGTGGAGGGCGCCGCCTCCGGCAAGAACGCCGCCATGGAAGCCCACGCTTTCATGCAGGGGCAGAAAGCCCCCGTCATACCTGACAACAAGAAAAGCCACGTGCTACTGGCCGGCCGGGACCTGACGCCGGTGGACCTGACCACGGATTTCTTCGGCCGCAAGCTGAAGTCCCCCTTCATCATTTCCGCCTCGCCCCACTCCGACGGTTACGAACAGGTGAAGGCCGCCTACGAAGCCGGCTGGCCGGGCGTGGTAATGAAGACCGCCTTCGACGGGCTGCACATCCACATCCCGTCGGAATACATGGTCACCTTCACCGACAACACCTACGGCAACTCGGACAACGTTTCCGGCCACCCGCTCGACCGCGTGTGCAAAGAAGTAGCCAGGCTGGTAAAGGAATACCCCGACCGCCTGACCGCGGCCTCCACTGGCGGCCCAGTGACCGGCAACGACGAGAACGACCGGAAAGGCTGGCAGAGCAACACGCTCAAACTGGAAAAGGCCGGCGCGATGGCCATAGAATATTCGCTGTCCTGCCCCCAGGGCGGCGACGGCACCAAGGGCGACATCGTTTCCCAGGACCCGGAGCTGGCGGCCAAGATCATAGGCTGGGTGATGGAAGTTTCCGACCCGGAGATCCCCAAACTCTTCAAGCTGACCGGCGCGGTCACGGCCATCTGGCAGGTGGTTAACGCCATAAAGCAGGTGTACGACAGATACCCGCACAAAAAAGCCGGCATCACGCTGGCCAATTCCTTCCCGGCGCTGGCCTTCCGCCCGCGCATGAGCGGCAAAGGCAAGTGGGAAGAAGGCATGATAGTGGGCATGAGCGGCGAAGGCGTGGCCCCCATCAGCAATCTTACCATCTCCAAAGCCGTTAACCTGGGCGTGCCGATCTCCGGCAACGGCGGCCCCATGGACTACAAGGCCGCGGCGCATTTCCTGGCGCTGGGCGCCCGGAGCGTGCAGTTCTGCACCGTGGTCATGAAGTACGGCTTTGGCGTGATAGGCGAGCTGGAAAGCGGCCTCAGCCACATGCTCGCGGAGAAGGGCTACGGTTCCGTAGGAGATTTCATCGGCTGCGCGCTGCCCGGGCCCGTCACCAACTTCCCGGACCTCACGCCGGTAAAGAACATCCCTTCCGTGGACGCCGAGCTGTGCCGCCATTGCGGCAACTGCGAACGCTGCGGCTACCTGGCCGTCGAACTCGACGGGCAGAAGACCCCGCAGTTCGACGCGTCGAAGTGCATAGGCTGCTCGCTCTGCGTGAAGAAGTGTTTCTCCGGGGCGCTCAAGATGCGTAAGCGCACCCCCGCCGAACTCAAGGCCTGCCCGGAATAGACCATGAAAAAAACCATCCTGATCAAGAACGGAATCATCGCCACGCTCGGAGAGAAGAACAGGGTTTTAACCGGCCACGCCCTGCTGACAGAGGACGGGCTGGTAAAGAAGATCGGACCGCAGAAAAACTTCAAGGGGAAATATTCCAAGGTCATAGACGCCGCCGGCAAGCTGGTGATGCCGGGCTTCATAAACGCGCACATGCATTTCTACAGCACGTTCGCGCGCGGCCTGGGCAAAGCCCCCCCGTCCCGCAATTTCGTGGAGATCCTCAACAACCTCTGGTGGCGGCTGGACAAACGCCTGACCAAGGCGGATTCCTACTACAGCGCGGTCGTCCCCCTGCTGGACGCGGTGCGCAAGGGCACCACCACGATAATAGACCACCACGCCAGCCCCTTCGCCATAACCGGTTCGCTCGCCGCCGTGGAGAAGGCCGTGCGGGAAACCGGCCTGCGCGCCTGCCTGTGCTACGAGGTTTCCGACCGGGACAGCAAGGACCGGGCGAAGGAAGGCCTGGACGAGAACACCGCCTTTATCGCCAATGCCGCGGCCCGCGGCGGCAATTCCATAAAGGCCATGTTCGGCCTGCACGCCTCGTTCACCCTCTCCGACGAAACGCTCGAGGAAGCCGCCTACCGCGGCCACAAGCTCGGCGCCGGTTTCCATATCCACACGGCGGAATCGCAGGCGGACCAGCTGCATTGCGAGTCGCACCACAAGGCGCGCGTAGTGGAGCGCCTGCGCGACTACGGCATCCTGGGCCGTAAGTCCATTGCGGCCCACTGCGTGCACGTCAACGAAAAAGAGTTGGAGATCCTCAAAGATACCGGCACCGCGGTAGTCCACAACCCCCAGTCCAACGCCAACAACTCCGTGGGCATAGCCGACATAACGGCGATGACGGCGAAGGGCGTATTGGTGGGGCTGGGCACCGACGCCATGACGGTGAACATGCTGGAAGAGGTGCGCGCCGGCGTCTGGCTGCAGCACCTTAAGCGCGACCCGTCCCAGGGCTTCATGGAAACAGCCAACGCGCTGCTCGTGAACAACGCGAAAATAGCCAACAGGTATTTTACGGGCCTCGGAGAATTGAAGGAAGGTTTTGCGGCCGATATCGCGATACTGGACTACATTCCCCCGACGCCGATGGACGCATCCAACTTTGCCGGGCACCTGGTGTTCGGCATCAGCCAGAGCGCGGTGGACACCACCATAGCGGCGGGCCGCGTGCTGATGGAAGGCAAAAAGCTGAAGCTGGACCTCGACGAGGAAGAGATCTGCCGCAAGTCGGCGGAACTGGCCGGTAAACTCTGGAAGAAGTTTTAGACCGGCAGCTTGCCGGCGCCGCCGATGGCTTCGCGCACCTTCTTCAAGAGCGTGTCTGCGTCCACGGGCTTCTGCATGAAAAGGCAGCCTTGCGCCAGCATTTCCCCTGCGGCCACCAGTTCTTCCGAATAACCCGAGATATAAAGCACCGGCAGGCCGGGAGAGATCTTCCTGACCGCGGCTGAAAGTTCCATCCCCCCCATATTAGGCATCATCAAGTCGGTTATCAACAGCGAGGCCTTGCCTATAGTTTCAGCTCCCAGCGCCAGGGCCTCCGCGCCATCCTGCGCGACTATTACCTTGTAGCCGGCTTCCCCCAGTATCCTGGCTATGGCCGCGCGCACCTGCGCGTCGTCCTCGGCCAGGACCAGCGTTTCCGTGCCGCCTGCAGGCGCTGGTGACGGCGCGTCGCCAGCAGCGCCGGAAGTCGTTTCCCGCACTTCGGGAAAATAGATCTTGAAACTCGTGCCCCGGCCGGGTTCGCTGTATACCCAGACGTAACCGCCGGATTGCTTTACTATGCCGTAGACGGTGGAAAGCCCCAGCCCGGTCCCCTTCCCCAGTTCCTTGGTCGTGAAGAACGGCTCGAAGATATGTGAGAGCGTATCCTGCCCCATGCCGGAGCCGGTGTCGCTCACTATCAGGCGCACATAGCGCCCGGGCGGTATGATGTCGTGCCGGCCCGGCGTGTCTCCCCGCATCTCCAGCGCGGCCGTCTCCACTATTATCTTGCCGGAATCTTTTATCGCGTCGCGCGCGTTCACGGCCAGGTTCACAAGTATCTGCTCCACCTGCCCGGGGTCGGCCTTGATATTGCCGATGCCAGGGGAAAGCCGCGTGACGAATTCGATATGCTCTCCGATAAGGCGCTTCAGCATGGCCTCGGTGGATTTTATGGTGTCGTTAAGGCTTATCACGCGCGGCAGCAGCACCTGCCGGCGGCTGAAAGCCAGCAGCTGCCTGGTAAGCCGGGAGGCTTTCTCGGCGGCGGCAAGGATCTCTTCCGCGTCACCGCGCCGCGGGTCGGCCGGGTCCAGGCCGGCCTTAAGGAAGCCTGCATAACTAAGGATGGCGGTAAGCATGTTGTTGAAGTCGTGGGCTATGCCGCCTGCCAGCCGGCCTACGGCCTCCATCTTCTGGCTTTGGCGCAGCTGCTCGCGGGCATGGTCAAGCTGGCTGGCCGTTTCCGCCTGGGCCTGCTCGCCGCGGATGGAGTTAACGGCGTAGGTTATGTCTTCCGCGAGCGACGCCAGGAGGCGTTCCTCGTCCTCCATAAAAAAGCCGGCCTCCGCGGCGTAAAACGCAACCGCGCCCATGCCGGCTATAGGGAAGGCCGCGGAGGAACGGAACCCGTATTTGAGCAGGGCTTCGCGCCAGGGCGCCACCATGGGATTGCGCTCGCTGTCGCTGTTTATCACCACCCGCCCCTCTCGCGCCGCAACGGCCATAGGCCCCCGGCCCTCCGGAGTGGCGCCATCCGTGCTCACCCGTATCTCGTCGAGGTAGCCGCCACCCTCTCCGTAGCGGGCCACGGGCCGGACTTTGCCGCCCTCTCCCGCCAGTCCTACCCACGCGAACTTGATGCCGCCCACCTCCACGGCGATGCGGCAAACCTCCTCGAAAAGTTTCTGCTGGCTGTGTACGCGCACGACGGCCTCGTTAACTCCGCTGAGCAGCGAGTAGAGGCGGTTCAGGCGCTCCAGCCTTTTTTCCGCCGCCTTCCTCACGGTAATGTCGCGCAGGCTGCCTTCTATCCCTACAGGCACACCGCCGAAACCTTTTAGCAGCCTCGCGTTCACCAGGATATCCAGAGGTCCGCGGTCCTTGGTCTTAAGTTTTACCTCATAGTCCTCTACGATGCCCTTGGAAAGGATAGCCTTGATAAGCCGGAGCCGGGCCTCTGGATTAACGTAGAGATTGGAAACGGGTATCCCTATCAGTTCCTCGCGGGTAAACCCGGAATACCTGAAGATGGAAGGGGTTATGTCGGTTATCCGGCCCTTCCAGTCGGCCCGATAAAATATTTCCTGGACCGTGTCGAAGAAATGCCGCATCTCCTCGTCCTTCCGCACTACCAGTTCCTCCACGGAGCCTTTGCTCCGCATCCACCTGAAAAAGTAAACGGCGAAGAACGCCCAAAGCAGCAGCGCCAGAGCGGAAGCGGCCACGGCGGCGGCGCTTTCCCCGACTATCTCCGTACGCCACGTCTCCCCCTCGGCCAGGCGCACCCGCTGGAACTCGTCCAGCAGGCCCGCGACGCTGTGGGAATAAGCCTTTTTAAGGTCGAGGTACTCCTTGCCTATAAGGACCCCCGAGGCCTCCCGCCTTTTGCCGGCCTTTGCCAGGGAGAATGCCCTTTTCTCCAACTCCAGCAGTTTCAGGTTGGCTTCGTTGATCTCGGAGGTATACCTGCCCCCCCCCGGAGCGATCGGCATGGCCGCCCGCCTCTTTTATTTTCGAGTCCAGCTCCAGCGCAAGTCTTTCATGCTCTTTAAAATACCGCGCTTCCCCGGTACCCACGGCCAGCGTGGCCGCCATCGTCAGTTTGGAGTCAAGGGTAAGCAGAGTGCCGGCGGAATCCAGTACCACGTAATAGGCGGAACTGGACTCGCTCGTAGCCCTATATACGCTCTTGGATTGGGAAAAAATAAAGTAAACCGCGACGGCGCTGATGGACAGCGCGACGGCCAGGCGCCACCCCGGGAACCTGGGCAAAGGGCGCCCCAACGGGATAGTTGTATTTTCCAGCATCATTCCCCCCTGAAAAAACTTACCGGTCCGGCTACCTCGTCTGCGTGACTTTATTCAACCCTTTCGGATTATCCGGGTTCAGCCCCTTTGAGAGCGCCAGGCGCAGCGCCAGCTTCTTCATGCGGATATCCGTAGGGATGCAGCTGAACGGCAGCTTGAGCGCGCCGGGCTTTACCACGTGGAAAGGCGTACCGCGCTCCCTGAGCGCCCGTTTCACCTTCATTATGTCTTCCGGAGCCCTTTCCGACGGCGAGAAAAGGAAAACCAGGTCTTTGGCGGTATAAGCGCCGACGGGGCCGTGCAGGAACTCGGCGGCGGAATAACCGAGCGCATGCGCCTTGGCCATCTCGCGGAACTTAAGCGCGGAATCTTCGGCCACGGCGTTGTAGGGGCCGCGTCCGACAAAGCCCAGCATATGGGCCCTCTTAATTTCGGCAAGCAGCTTTTCCCCGCCGTAATCCTCCGTTACCGCGCGTGCGGCGGCGGCCACGGCATTTTTAAAATCCTTATCGCCGAAACAGCCGCTCCAGGCCTGGGCGGCCCACAGCACCGCCCAGAGCTGCAGCTCGAAGCTCTTGGTGGCGGCCACCGGCACCTCTTTGGAGCCGGAAAGCAAAATGTGCCGCCCAGCGAGACGGGCCAGCGGGTTATTCCTCAGGTCGGCCTCGTTGGTTACAGCAACGCCCTTGGCCCCCCACTTCATCAGTTTTTCAAGGCAGGCCACTATGTCCTGGCTGCGGCCGGACTGGGAGAAGGCCCAGACGGCCTGGCCGCGGAAGTTAAGGGGTTTCTTAGCCTCGAAGATGGAATGAGGATGGATGAAGTTGGTGATGGTCCCGGCGTAAGTTTCCCAGATATACTTGGCGAACAGCGTAGCCGTACCGGAGGAACCGCGCCCAACGAGGTACACGGTCTTATCCCCGGAGCGGAGAGCCAGTTTCTTTATCTCTCCGGCCCGGGCCGAGAACCCGGCAAGCAGCTCCGGTATCTCGGCTATATCCTTGTAAGTCAGGGTGTTCTTGATGTTCATTTTCCCACAGCCTTCTTTTTGGCGGCCCGCAGCCTCTTCATTCCCACTTCGATATCGCGCAGGTCCAGGCCCGTGCGGCCGTAATGGGCGTGTTCAATTGGCGAGTCGGGGCAGATGTAAGTGCCTCGCCGCACGCCGCGCGGGTCACGCGCCAGCCCCAGCCAGATCAGCCAGGGCTTAAGGGAGGCGAAATCCCTGGCGACAAGTTCGGGACCCGAGCGCATTATCAGGGCGCGGTCCCCGAAGCCGTCCAGCACCACGCCGCTGTGATAGCCGGCCTCCTTGGCCGCTTCCACGTCCCGGTGCGTGTCGCCTATCACGAACACGTCCCGCTCCTTTATCGCGGCTCCGGAGAGTTTCACGGCGCGCTGCACGGCCTTGCGCAGCACCACGCTGCGGTGATGGGAATCGAAGCCGTAGCCGCCGAACGCAAAATGTTCGGCCAGGCCGGAAGGCTCCAGTTTTATAAAGGCGCCGTCCTTCAGGTTGCCCGTCCCCAGGCCCACCAGCAGGTCCTTGCGGCCTGCGAGCCTGCGCAGGAACTTTTCCACGCCCTTGACCTTGAAATATTTCTTAGCCTTCACCGACGCACGCACCTCATGCGGCAGCCGGGCGACGTACTTGCCGGTCAGGAGAGCCAGTTCCTTTTTAGTCGGCTTGCGGCCGGCGCCTACGCGGAAAGCGTTCTCAAAGTTGGCCTTATCGGTGGCGCCCTGCAGCTGAACGGAGGCGCAGGCGTCCTTGTGTCCCGTCATCGCTTCCACGGCGTGGTTAAGGGCGCGCGCGCCGGCGCCTCCGGCCTTGACCAGCGTCCCGTCTATATCGAAGAGGATCA